>JALYOU010000276.1 GCA_030856725.1 Pseudomonadota bacterium | reverse complement strand
ACGGTGACGGTGCCGGCGGGCACCCAGTTGCCGACCTTGCTGTCGGCCGCCAGTTTCACGTTCGGATTGATGCCGAGGTCGACGTAGCCGAACAGGTCCTTGCGCGGATCGCTGACGGCGTCGTACTCGGCCTTGAAGTCGGCGAAGCCCGGACCCGAGCCGCTCATGTCCGTCACCTTTCCGCCTGCGAACGTCATCGTCAGGTTGTCGATCTGCTTGCCACGATAGAAGTCGCGGCCATGCACGACCTTGCCTTCGGCAGTGCCGGCAACAGGTGTCGTGTAGACCTCGCCGGCAGGCAGGTAAGCCGCCATTGCAGCGCCCCCGAGCTTCATGTCGGCGGGCGAGATGATTCCGTCGCTGACCAGCACCGGCCTTCCCTGCACCCGAAATTTGAGATCGGTGCCGTTGGGGTTGGTGATGTGCATCTCGTTGCCGGCCGCCAACGCCGCCTTGACCTGTTCGCCGCGGGTCTGCAACTCGGCGTAGTCGATATTGACGCCGTTCCAGAACGTCTTCGCGAGCTCATCCTCGGCCATGCCGAATCGCTCGGCGCGCCATGGTGTCGGATACAGGTTGTTGCCGATATCCACCGAGCGCACGTTGTTCTTCAGGAAGGCCTGCCCGACGGCTTCGTTGGCCTTGCCGCGTGCCGCCATCCGTGCGGGATCGGCGCCTGCGAACAGATCCTGGGTCATGCCGTTGCCGACACTGATGTTCACGTCGATCATTTCGGCAAACTTGAGGCCGGCGGTATTGGCTTGGGTGTCGTATTGCGGGGGCACGTCGAAGAACATGCGCTTGTCAAGACGGTCGCTGCTGTATGCGATAAGCGGGAAACCGCCCACCTTGCGCACGTTGACCGCGATGTTCTCCATCAGCTCGGCGTCGTGCGACTGGCCGCTGATCATCACGATGTCACCTTCTTTCACTGCCGCGCTCTGCGTCACCAGGCGCTGCGCCAGTTGCTCGAGGTCGGTGGGGGCGGCGGGGCGCGATTCGGGAGCGGGCTGTGCCGTCTCATTGGTTGCGGGCGGGGTATCGGCGACCGGGACGGCGGCTTCCTGCGAGGCAGGCTGGCAGGCGATCAACGCAGTACAAATGGCGGCCGAGAGGCCAAGAGCAACGATGCGACGTTTCATGTGGAATCCTCGATTGCCGGCGTTGGCCGGGGCGAAGGATTAAACGTGCCCCTGAGCGGGCAGCGGCCATGAGGTTGCCTTCGGGTTGCCTGGCCGCCTTTTGAGCAGGAGAAATTTGCTCGTTGCATAAGCGGGTTCAGCTGCAATCGGTCGAGGCCTCGGCAACGGCTGCAGAAAAGGTGGCGTCTGGTGCCCGCTCCCGCGGACGTCGGCGACAACGGAGCAGGCCCGCAACAAAAAATTGCGGACCGCCCGGCAACACGATTGAGGACGTGCGCCGGAACGGCCCGCAATCGGGGGCTCAGAAGAACACGCGCAGGCCGGTGCTGAAACCACGCCCCGGCAACACCACGGTGTTCTTCAGGAATGAGGTGTGGACGCGTGCGGTCTCGTCGCCGAGGTTGCTGCCATCCAGGAAAAGTTCCCAACCGCTGTCCTGCACGTCCCAGTGATAGGCGATGCGCGCATGCGCCAGCGTGTAGCCATCGGTCGCGGTCTCGTTGACGGCGACATCGTCCTGCTTCGCATACCGGATCGCACCGATCGACGCTCGCCAGCCGTCCTGTCGCCACGACAGGTCCGCGCCGGCGCGCGAGGGCGCGATGCGCGGCACATTGCCACCGTTGTTGGCGAATGAGGCGCGCACCGTGTCGCCGAATATGCGCAGGTTCCATGCATCGGAAAACTTGAAGGTGGCTTCACCCTCGACGCCGCGGAAGCGCGCATCGGCCTGCGTCCACACTCGGATCGGCAGGCCTTCTTCATCTTCTTCCTCAGGTTCGGTGATCAAGCCGGTGTCGGCGAGATAGATGAAATCGTCGAACCGGTTGTAATAGGCCGACACCTTCGCCTCGAAACGATCGCCGTGATAGTGAAGGCCCAGCTCCGCCTGATTCGCGGCTTCCTCGGTCAGCAGCGGATCGCCGATCTCGAAGGACGACGTGGCGATGTGCGGGCCATTGGCGAAGAGTTCCTCTTCGGCCGGCGCGCGTTCGGCGTGGTCGAGATTGAAGTTGAGATCGAAGTCCTGGTCGAACTTCCAGATGCCGCCGATGGATGCGCTGAACGGGTTGAAGTCCCGCTCGATGTCGTTTGCCGGATCGCTGTTGACATCGTCGATTCGCGCGCCGACGTCCAGCTGGAACCGGTCGCCGAACTTGCGATTGGCTACGGCAAACAGGCCGCGCGCTCGGGTCTTGGTCTGTGGCACGAAAGCTTCCGCGCCGATGGCCTCGAATTCGCTGGTCGAGGCTTGCAGGCCGAGACCCACATTCCAGCCGCCGACATCGGTCAGCGCGTATTCGACCCGGCCTTCGGTGGCGTTCTTCAGGAACTGCGTGCCAACTTCATCGCCTTCGAATTCGATATGTTGGTAATCGGTATCGGCCACGCTGAAGCGCAACGTGCCGTTGCCACCGAATGCGGAATTGATCGCACCTTTCAGCTCGTAACGATCCTGCTCGATGTCGAGGCGCACGCCGCCTTCGCCCTCTTCCGGATTGCCCGGCTCGCCCGGATTTCCATAGATGTTGTGGAAGCGGCTGCCGGAGACGCCGACGAAACCCCAGTCGCCGAGCAGCGAGCCGCCGATGGCGCCGGTCCTGGTCCGCAGGAAACTGTTGGGCTGCGTGCCATTGGGGGTGTCGTAGTCCTCGTTGTCGCGGAACACGCCATCGATGTGCGCGGCAAAGCGGTCGTTGCCGACATCCACCCGCGCCATCTGCGTTACGCCTTCGCTGACGCTGTCGTAACGCGCCTGTGCACGACCGCTCGCGCCGCCTTCGGGTGCGAACTCCGGGATGCGCCCGTCGACCACGTTGACCACGCCGCCGATCGCCCCTGATCCGTACAACAACGTCGCCGGACCCTTCAGCACCTCTATCTGGTCGGCCAGGAACGATTCGACCGCCGGCGCATGGTCCTGGCTCACGGTGGACACGTCCTGGGTCATCAATCCGCCGGACAGGATGCCGACGCGCGCGCCCTCCAGGCCGCGGATGATCGGCCGGCCGACGCCCGCGCCGAAATTGGAACTCTGCACGCCGGGCAACGAATTGACGGTTTCGCCGAGGGTCGCACCGCGGACGTCGTCAAGGCGCTCTCCAGCCAGGACTTCGACCGGTTTGGCAAGGTCTTCGGTGCCGCCGCGCAGCGGACTGGCTGTAACGGTCACGGTATCAAGCGTTTTTGGATCGTCATGGCGGCTGTCTTGCGGATCGGCGGGTTCGGCAGCCAGCAAGGAAGAAGCGGCGACCGACAAGGCCAAGAACAGGACGTTGCGGTTGAAGTTGATGACGGATCGGGTCATGGGAATCGGGTAAACTTCAGGTCGGGAACGAGATGTTATAATGTTACATTCAAAGAATCCACCGCCAAACGTCATGAGCGCTCAACCCTCCGTCTTACGTACTGCCGACCGTGTTGGTCTGGCTGGTTCGTTCCTGTGCGCAGTGCATTGCGCGGTACTGCCGCTGGTACTGGCGTTGCTGCCTGCGTTCGGACTCAAGATCGGTGGCTGGCTGGATATCGACCAGGCCTTTGTCGTCTTCGCCACCCTGTTAGGCGCCACCACATTGACGTTGGGCTATCGGCGGCATCGCGTGTTCCGCGCGTGGTTGTGGTTGGTGCCCGGATTGGGCCTGGTGTGGCTCGGGGCGTTTACCCGCTTGCACAACCACACCTTGTCGCACGCGGTGGTCATGACGATCGGCGGCCTGCTGCTGGCCGCTGCGCATTTCATCAACCTGCGGCTCAGCCATGCGGCGGTAGCAACGACGGTCGCGCCAGATCTTGAAGGCGATTCAAAGGTCGATTCAGAAGCCGATTGAAAGCCGCCCTGTGTTAGGCTTTGCGCCCTCGCGAGGGATGTGAATTCCTTGCAGGTGAATGCCCTGCAAGAGCCGGCACATTCCGGGCAGATTTTTCGACAAATTCCAGATTGGGAGCAAGACTGATGGGCAAGGGCGACCGCAAGACCGCCAAGGGAAAACGCAGCGTCTCCAGCTACGGGAATGCGCGTTCGCATGTCGCGAAGAAGGCAGCAGGCACCGCGACCGCGCCGGTGGTGAAGAAGACCGGCACCAGGACGGTCACCAAGGCACCGGCCAAGAAGGTCGTTGCGAAGAAGGCGGCGACGAAGGCGGGTTGATCAGCCTTGGCGTTGAATAAAAAAAGCCCCGCATTGCGGGGCTTTTTGTTAAAAGCCTTCCCTTCGATGGTCAAGAAACAAAACTATTTCGCCGCAGCCTCGACCTTCGTCCAAACCCGCAACAGATTTTCGCCAAGAATCTTGCGAATCGTCGCCTCGTTGTGCCCGCGCGCCTGCATGCCCGCGACCAGGTTCGGGTAGTCGGCGACGGTCTTGAGCTCCACCGGCAGGTCGCCGCCGACGCCGTCGAAGTCCGACCCGATGCCGACATGCTCGGCGCCTACCAGCTTCACCGCATGGTCAACCTGGTCGAGCACAGCGTCGATGTGCGTCTCCCGCTGCGGATGCGCGGTGGACCAAGCCTTCTCGAATTCCTCCTTGGAACGCAACGGCTTGCCAGCCGCCGCCAGCGCGACATTCTCCGCCTCCAGCGCGGCGCGCGCCCGGAAGCGCGCCACCGTGTCCTCGGCCGACTTCGGATTGACGAAACCGCTGCCGAATACCAGCTGCACCACGCCGCCTTCGGCAGCGACAGATTTCAGCAACTCGTCGCTGAGATTGCGCTCGAACCCAGGAGTGAAATGGCGCAGGCCGGAATGGCTGGCGATCACTGGCACCTCGGTCGCGCGCAAAACGTCGCGCACGGCATCGTCCGACAGATGCGAAACGTCGACCATGATGCCGAGCCGGTTCATCTCCACCACGACCTGCCCACCGAAAGGGCTCAAGCCCTGCCACTTCTTTTCCAGCGCGTACGACGAATCGCTGATCCGGTTGTTCTGGCTGTGCGCCAAGGTGATGTAACGCACGCCGCGGGCGTGGAATTTCGCCAGCTGCGCAAGGTCGTCGCCGATTGGGGCGCCATTCTCCATGCCGAACACCAGCAGCACCTTGCCGCCGGCGCGCAGGCGTTCGACGTCGCCCGGTGAACGCAACAACGCAAACTTGTCGGGATGCCGCTGCACCAGCGCTTCGATCGCGTCAATCTGCATGTGCGCGCTTTGCCAGGCCTTGCCTTCGGCGTCCTCCAGCGGGGAGGTATAGACGGACATGAAAGCGACATCGAGTCCGCCTTGGCGTGCGCGTGGATAGTCGAATTCCTTGTTCGGCGTGGGTATGCCGAGGTCATCCCAATGCGAGACCAGTTCACCGGGCGCATCAATGTGGGTGTCAACGATGAGCGCATCCTGCGCGAGTTGTTTCGCCGCATCGGTGGCTTCGGCGGCGATGGCTGCGAAACTGCTGAGAAAACCGCAAACGATCAGTAGAAAACGCATGACGCCTCCGTTGGAGTGATCGGACATGATGTGCTTGGTGTTCAACAACTTTACGATCGTTCGAGGTTTGCAGGAGCACCCATGGCGCGAAGAAGTGTTACCGGTACAGCTTCATCGCGCCCAAGGGGCGCTCCTACAACAGCCGAACTCCGCCAGCATAAATGGCTCGCGTTAAATGACCGCCAAGCCAGTAACACAACTCGGCCGGATGCCTGACGTTCCAGTGCACGAAATCCGCACGCGCACCTACCCGCAGAACACCGCGATCCTGCAAGCCCAGCGCACGCGCCGCATGCCGCGTAGCGCCGCGCAACGCTTCCTCTGGCGTCAGCCTGAAATGCGTGCAGGCCAGCGACATCGCCAGCCGCAGCGATTGCAGCGGCGACGTCCCTGGATTGCAGTCGGTGGCCACGGCCATCGGCACGCCGTGCGCGCGGAATTCATCCAGCGGCGGCAACCGTGTTTCACGCAGCACATGAAACGCACCTGGCAGCAGGACGGCGACTGTGCCGTTGTCGGCCATCGCGCGTACGCCGGCAGGCGACGTGTGCTCGACATGATCGGCCGATAGGCCCCCGAATTCCGCGGCCAGCGCTGCGCCGCCCAGATCGCTCAACTGGTCCGCATGCAGTTTCACAGGCAGGCCCGCGCTGCGCGCCGCTTCGAACATGCGCTGCGTCTGCAAGGGAGTGAAACCGATGCCTTCGCAGAACGCATCGACCGCATCGACAAGCCCCTCACCGTGCAGGCGCGGCAACCATTCGCAGACTGCATCGATATAGTCATCGGCACGGCCGGCATATTCCGGCGGCAGCGCGTGCGCACCAAGAAACGTCGTACAGACAGTCAGGCCGAGTTCCTCGCCGATGCGCCGCGCAACGCGCAGCATCTTGCGTTCGTTGTCGAAGTTCAGCCCGTAGCCGGACTTGATTTCGAGCGTGGTGACGCCGTCGTCGCGCAAGGCGCGCGCGCGGGGCAGGGAGACCGCCAGTAATTCATCTTCACTCGCGGCTCGCGTCGCCTGCACGGTGGACAAAATCCCGCCACCGGCTTTTGCGATCGACTCGTAACTCGCGCCTTGCAATCGCTGCTCGAATTCGGCCGCGCGATCTCCGGCGAAGACAAGATGCGTATGGCAGTCGACCAGACCGGGCGTAATCCAGCCGCTGATGTGCGTCACTGCGCTGGACAGCTTTTCCGGCGCCTCAGGCAAGCCCTCGCACGCGCCCACGTATGTCAAAGCGCCATCGAGCCACCCAATCGCTCCGTCCTCGATCGCGCCGTACCCGGCGTCGCCATCCAGCGTCGCCAGCGATGCGCCGAGGAGCAGCCCGTCCCAAGGGGGTGTGGCGGTCGTTATCATTCGGCGATTGTAAGGTGCCCGCAGAAGCAAGGTCGGGTTCCACAGTATTCGGGCCCTGGCTGACTTGAGCGTTTCAATTCCGGACATCGAAATTTTGAAATGACGGCTCTCTTTCCCACAGGTTTCCATTGCAATGAGTGACCTCCTCACCAAACGAATGTGGACTCCCACGGGCTGGCGAAGCGCAGCAGCATCCCTCGGCGACAGCTGGATTCTTCCCGGCATCGCCAACCTCCACTCGCACGCCTTCCAACGCGCGATGGCGGGCATGGCGGAAACACAGATCAATCCGGAAGATTCCTTCTGGACCTGGCGCGAGACGATGTACCGCTTCGCCGCGCGCTTCGACCCGGACACGCTGCATTCGGTCGCCACGCAGGTCTATGCGGAGATGCTGGAAGCGGGCTTCACCACCGTCTGCGAATTCCACTACCTGCATCATTCGCCAGACGGCACCCCGTACGACGATCCCGCCGCGATGTCGCGCGCCATCATCCGTGCCGCGCGCGATACGGGCATCCGCTTGACGCTGTTGCCCGTGCTGTACATGACCGGCGGTTTTGACGGGCGCGCGCTGTCGGAGCGGCAGCGGCGTTTCGGGCATGACATCGATGGCTATCTGCGCCTGTTGGATTTGCTGCAACCGGAAATCGATGAACGCGTGAATCTCGGCTGCGCATTGCACAGCCTGCGCGCGGTGGCGGCTGACGCCATGCAGGCGCTATTGCCGCAGTTGCCCGATGGCGCACCGATCCATATCCACATCGCCGAACAGATCGGTGAAGTGCAGGATTGCCTGGCGGTGCGCGATGCGCGGCCGGTGGAATGGCTCCTCGACAACGCCCAAGTCGATCCGCGCTGGACGCTGGTGCATGCCACGCATCTCACGCCTGAAGAAACGCAAGGCATCTCGGAGAGTGGAGCGACCGTCGCGGTCTGCCCCACCACCGAAGCCAATCTCGGCGATGGCCTGTTTCCGCTACGCGATTACCTGGATGCGGGCGGCGCGTGGGGCATCGGCTCGGATTCGCAGATTTCCGTCTCGCCGGTCGAAGAACTGCGCTGGCTGGAATATGGGCAGCGACTGGTCACGCGTCATCGCAACATCGCCGTGACCGGTGAGTCGCCGAGCGTTGGCGAAACGTTGTTACGCGGCGTGGTTGCGAGCAGTGCGCAATCGAGTGGCTTTGCGGACACGGGCGACATCGTCGTGCTTGATGGCGAGGCGCCGCAGCTCGCTGGCGCTACGCAGGACGATGTCGTCGATCGCTGGATCTTTAGCGGCAATCGGAATCTGGTCGACGAAGTGCTTGTGGCAGGACAACGGGTCGTTGTCGACGGCCGACATCGAGATCGCGCTGCCATCGCTGATCGTTACCGGGTTGCGATGGGGTCATTGCTCGGTTGACGGCCGCGCGCTTCATCAGGCTGCGCTGCATCTAGAACATCATGGTGCGAATTGCGCGCCCTTCGTCGGTGCACGCAATGCGGGTGTC
>JALYOU010000255.1 GCA_030856725.1 Pseudomonadota bacterium | reverse complement strand
GCCCGATGATGTCCCAGATTTCCTCCCAGACTTGCCGCGCCGGCAGTCCCAGTGATCCAGGATGCCGTTCGGGGCCGATGGATCGGCGGTAGGCGTCGTTGTAGAAACAGATTCCGTCGTCGCCCCACCAGATGTACATCGGGTGTCCGGTGTTGAGCAGCAGGTGCACCGTCGTACGGAGCGGTTGCGGCCAGTCAGCGGGCGCGCCGATGGAAGATTGCGCCCAATCATGGGCCCGAATCAATGCCCCCATCTCGCCGCCCCCCGCGAGGAAGGCGAGGCTCTCTGCAGCCGATGGCGTCATTTGGTACGTTCCTCGGAGGGCGCATGGCCACTATTTTTCTTTTCCACCATAGCGTCGTGCCAGAGAGCATCGGGTGACGATGTCGCTGAAGCAGGGTTCGGCTCAAGCCCGCCTTTCGCGAGTCTTGCCAATTCGACGACGTAATCATGCGTTCCCACCGCACGATGTAGCGGTGTGCGTCCGTCCAGCAGTTGCAGCGCAAATGGTGTCAGGGACAATTTGGCCGGAGGTATTTATTAGGGATGCGGCGCCAACAGCAGATCGCAACGGCCGCACGCGTTGGCGGCATGACTCGACCAAGGATGGTCATCCGGTGAAAGTAGGCGGCTGACTCCACAAGGCATGCCGTGTAGCCTTTCCCACAGTGTCCGGCTTCGCCGGTGCCGGGCGTTGCGCTAAGGAAAATGCACTCTGAACCTTCCTTCTTCGCAAATTTCATCCCGGTTTTTCGGTGTGCTCTAATCGAGTCACTTCATGCATACACAGGGGCTCCCCGTGACATATCCCAAGCGTCATTTCGCCGGCCGCCGTGATGCACTACGTGCGATGTGCGCCTGTACCGGAGCCGTCGCCGCTGCTCCCTTCATCGGAGGTGCACACGCGCTGCGCGGACTGGTTGCGGGCGTGCTCGGCGTGGGCGGTATCGCAGCAGCATCGGATGCCGCAGGCGCGGTCGGCGAAAAGCGCACCAACCTTACGCCCCAACAGGCTCTGGCCCGGCTGACAGGGGGCAACGACGCATTCCTTGCGGATCGTTTGCCTCCACAACCCACCAACCGCCAGCGTCGGCTTGCTATCGCCAAGTCGCAAACGCCATTTGCGGTGCTGGTGAGTTGCTCGGACTCACGCGTGCCGCCCGAGGCGCTGTTTGGTCAGGGGCTTGGCGACATGTTCATCGTTCGCGTCGCCGGCAACAGTGTGTCGCAGGAGGGACTCGGCAGCATTGAGTACGCAATCGCCGAACTGGGTGTGCCGCTGGTGGTGGTGATGGGCCACGAACGCTGCGGCGCGGTGGCTGCAGCGCTCTCGGTGGTCAAGGACGGCACCAACTATCCCGGCGCGATCGGCGACATGGTGCAACCCATCCTCACTGCCGCCCTGTCGACCCGCGACCTGCCGGGCGATTGGCTCGACAACGCCGTGCGCCGCAACGTCGTCAACGTGGTGGAGAAGCTCAAGATCTCGGGCAAGCTGATCGAGGATCCGCTCGCTTCGGGCAAGCTCATGATCGTGGGTGCACGCTATGACCTGGATGACGGTAAGGTCGATTTCTTCCACCGTTAAGGGCAGAACAGGGTCAGGTTGAGATGTACCCATAGCCGCCTTCAGAAGAAATTGTCCCTGACACCATTTTTCCCATTTTTCCCCCGTTACCTCGGCTCGGCGCATCCGCTGCGCTGCTCGCCACCGACCGTCAGCGACACCGCAATCGGATAGCGGTTGTCCGACATGCCATCGGAGCATCCCGCGTGCGGCTGGGTGCGCATGACGAACGGCTGGCCATTGAGCGATCCCGACCAAACCCCGTTCGCGGTACTTCCCGAAAACTTCGTCCACACTCGCGTCCCCGACTGGTCCTGGGGATGCGAATACGTGACGCAGCGGCCCTCGACCCGGGTGCCCCAGAACGGCTCGGTGCCGACCGCGCGCAGGCTGTTGGCGGGAACAGCACGGCCGTCCTGTGTCAGGCACGGGCTGACGCTGACGCCAGCCTGGGTGGGCGGCCGCGTGTCGGTCGATCCAGGCGGGGAATTGCCGCCGTCCGCACCGCCTTCCGCACCACCGTCCGCACCACCGTCCGCACCGCTATCCGAACAGGCGCCGGCGAACGCCGTGACCAGATCCGCCGGCGGCACCGGATGCGGGCCGCTGACCTGGGCACCGTAACTTGCCGACACCCGGCCCGACAGCAGTGCCACGAGATTCTTCGGGACAGGGCCTTGCCCGGTCACGCCGCCGCGTGCTGGATCGCCGGAAGGATCGGCCACCAACGCCTCCGCTTCGCCGCCCTGGCCAAACGACAGCCGCTCTTCGCTGCTGGTCGGGTCGAACCCCGGCACGTTGACCATCAACTTGCCCGTGCCGGCCGGACAGAACAGCCGCAGCACGGTCTTGCCAGCATTGTCGTCGACGACCAACGCGGCGCCTTCGCCACTGGATTGCATGTCCCACTGCGCCGGCTCAGCGGCGACCGGATCGCGCGCTTCCGGGGCGACCGGGCTCTCGGTTCGCCCGCAGCTGGCAAGTAGAAAGATGGCGATTATCAAGCGGCGCATTGCGTGTCTCCGGGTGGTGGGTGGCCGAAACAGGGGGATTGTTCTCCGACCCCTTTTTCGCAGCCGTGGGCGAAATCGTCGCGGCACGGTACACCTGCCCTTCCCTAGCCCGTGGCCTTTTCCTGACGGCCGCGACGCAGCATCCGACCCGCGCGACCCACCGGCTCGCCCGCCTCGTAGGCGGGCTGGCCGTTCACCACCACCAGGTCGAAACCTTCGGCCATGGCGGTCGGGTTCACGTAGTCCGAGTTCGCCCGCACCCTGGCCGGGTCGAACAGCACCAGGTCGGCCCGGGCGCCGGCACGAAGGGTGCCGCGATCGGCCAGGCCGAGGATCGAGGCCGGCAGGGCGGTCACCCTGCGCACGGCTTCCTCCAGCGGCACCCGTGGCGTGCGCACGACGAACTCCTGGATCCATTTGGCAAACGTGCCGCCCTCGCGCGGGTGGCTGCCGCCCGGCGCACCGTCGGATGCCACCGCCACCATCGGATCCAGCAGCAGGCGGTCCTGCAGCACGCGATCCATCACGAAGTGCGCGGCCTGGCCGCCCTCGGGTCCGACCTCCAGCAGGATGTCGGTGAACGGGACATTCCGCTGCGCCGCCAGCTGGGCCAGGGTGCGACCGGCGTGCGGACCGGTACCGAACAGCAACGCCGTGGGGCCGCCACGCTTCTCCATCCGCTGCTGCAACCAGGCACGCAGTTCGTCACGGCGGGACCGCAGGACGCCGGCGTAATCGGTCGGCGGCAGGGCCCACTCGGGGAACACGATCCCGACACCGGTGTAGCTGGCCTCGTAGGGATAGGCATCGGCGGTCAGCGGCTGTCCCGCGCCTCGCAGGGTGCCAATGAAGGCCAGCAGTTCCTCCGCCGCGGTTTCACCCTTGCCGTACACCATCTTCAGGTGCGAGATGTGGGCGCGTGCGGGGCCGCTGGCGGCGACCAGCTCGCGGATGGAATCGCGCACGTCATCGGCATCCTCCGATCGCATGTGGCTCATTGCCACGCCGTCGTGGCGAGCGATCACCGGTCCGAGGCTGGCGAGCTCGCGCGTTTCCGCGTACCGGCCGGGCACGTACTCCAGCCCGCTGGACATCCCGAACGCACCGGCGCGCAGGTCGCGCTCGAGGATCGCCTGCATCCGCGCCAGCTGTGCGTCCGACGGCCGGCGCGTGCCGTCGTCGATACCTGCGCGGCGGCGCAGCGCACCGTGGCCGGACAGGGTCGCGATGTTGACGTCGGGCGTGGCGCCGTCCACCGCGTCGATCCACGACGACAGGCTGTCGGCGCTGGTACCTGCCCCCGCCAGCGCCGGGCTGCGGCCGTCCTGCCCCAGCACCACCGTGGTCACGCCCATCGCGAGGTATGGGGTGAAGGTCTCCGCCAGCGGATCGCCGTGGTTGTGCAGGTCGATGAAGCCCGGCGACAGCACACGGCCACCGCCCTCGACCACGCGCAGCCCGCGCATTTCCCGGCGCGACAGCGAGCCGATGTGCGCGATGCGCTCGCCACGCACCAGCACGTCGGTGTTCCGGCCCGGCTTGCCGCTGCCATCGACGAGGAGCACGTCGCGGAGCAGCAACCCGGCCACCGGCAATCCCGATGCCGACCACCCCAATACAGGCGCGGCTGCGGCGCAGGCTGCACCCGCCGCCATCGCCCCCAATACCTCGCGCCGGGACCAGCCTGAATTCCGCATCGTCGTGTCCCCGCTGGAATGAGTGAGGCTACGTTAGCGAGGAAATGGGGTCAGGTACATTTTCCAAAAAATGGGGTCGGGTTCATTTCTCACCCCTGCACGACGCGTTCTCCGATTACGGTTATTCCATCGCCCGGTAAGGCTAGCTCTGCCGTCAGAAATTGTCCCTGACACCATTTTTCGTGACCCCTTTTTTCGCTACTTGCCCTCTTTTCCCTCGTCTTTCCCCTCAAGGAAGGTCAGCGCAGTCGACGTGAAAGGAACCGCCGGGTCATGAATCGGCACGTGGCCGCCGCCGGGGATGATCCACAACGATGCGTTCGGAATGGAGCGGTAGAC
>JALYOU010000251.1 GCA_030856725.1 Pseudomonadota bacterium | reverse complement strand
GTTGCCGGTACTGGCGTTCCCCGGCGGCTACGGCGGCATCGTGCTGGGCGATCACGGGCGCACGACGCTGGCCTTCTGCATCCGTCGCGACACGCTGGGCGAGTGTCGCGCGCGTTACCGCAGCGGCTCGGCGGCGTTGTCGGCCTACGCCTACCTGCAGTCCTGCTGCACCGGTGTGCGCGACGCGCTCGGAGCTGCCACGCTCGCGGCGCCGTGGCTGAGCATCGGACCGATTCGACCAGGGATGCGGGCACCGTGGCGCGACGACGGCACCTTCGCGATCGGGAATATCGCCGGCGAAGCACATCCGATCCTCGGCGAAGGCGTCAGCATGGCGATCCAGTCGGCGTGGCTGCTGTGCGACCGGTTGATCGCGCGCGACGACACCGTGCGTGGCGCCCAGGTCAGCGCGACCGCGGTCGCGGAAGCCGGCCGTGACTATTCGGAAAGCTGGCGACGCAGTTTCGCGCGACGGATCCGCCTTGCGGCGGCGTTCGCGCACCTGGCGATGTGGCCCGGCGCCTCCGGCACGCTGCTGCCGCTGCTGCAACGCTGGCCGGTTCTCCTCACCGCCAGCGCCCGGCATGGCGCCAAGGTGCAGCGCGTCGTGGACCCCATCGCGAACGGCGTCCACTCCAATTAGTCACGCGACACCGTTGGACAGCGACACCTTTGCGGTACGGCGCGGGATCATTGCCAAGGATTACGCACTGGTGCCCGACAGCCTCACCCCTCGTCGCCGCAGCGAGGCCGTGGCCGAAGCGGCTCTGCAACTTAATACGCTCCAGCGCCAGGATGCCGGCGTGTTCTGGGCACCGGCATGGACGTCGGCAATACGGCCGACGACGGTTATCGCGCGCGCTATGCGCAGCACGCCGCGCGTCTGCCACTCTTCCGCATGCGGTGCTGGTCTGCAGGACGGCTCGGGGCAACACGGGCGGCACGTCGAGTGAGCCCAAGGGCACAGCCTTAGTCAGATGAACCCCAAACCCGGGTTCGCTATAAATAACAAACTAGCTGGTCTAGTATTACAGGGATGTCATCCGCATCCTCCTCGCCCACTCCACCCAAGCCGCTCGGCGCCGGCCGGCCGAAAGACCTCGGCAAGGGCGCCGCGATCCTGGACGCGGCCAAGCGCCTGTTTATGGCGCAGGGGTTCGACGGCACGAGCATGGACCAGATCGCGGGGGAGGCCGGCGTCTCCAAGCTCACGGTCTATAGCCATTTTGGCGACAAGGACGCATTGTTCTTCGAGGCCGTCAGCGCCAAGTGCGAAGAGCTGCTGCCGCCTGAGTTGTTTGACACCGACAACCTGCAAGGACCGTTGCGCGCGCAGCTCACCAGCATCGCGCGCGCGTTCTTCGCGCTGATCACCAGCGACGAAGCGTTGTCGATGCACCGGATGATGCTGACGCAATCCAGTGACCTGCATGTGCGCGAGATGTTCTGGAAGGCGGGGCCGCAGCGGGTGCAGGGCGCCTTTGCCGCGTTCGTGCAGGCGCGCGCCGACGCGGGCGAACTGGTAGTGCCGGACGTGCGCCGCGCCGCCTCGCAGTTCTTCTGCCTGCTCAAGGGCGAGGTGCACATGCGGATGGCGAGCGGCTTGTGCTGCGCACCGAGCCAGCCCGATGTCGATACGCATATCGGTGCCACCGTCGATCTGTTCCTGCGCGCGCATGCACCCCGTTGATCGCCACGCCGCAGGGAGCGCGCCGGCAGTCTCGGTGACTTCTGGCACTCAGTCATGCAACGTGCGCGGGCGATCCTGTGCTGGCAGAAATCACGGCCTTGATCGCTAAAATGTGCGCTTTCCCCATCTGACATCACCATGACGATCAACTACACCAAAGCCCGCGAAACCATGGTCGAGCAACAGGTGCGTCCCTGGGACGTGCTCGACGCGCGCGTGCTCGAGACCTTGACCATGGTGCCGCGCGATGCGTTCGTGCCCGAGGAATACCGCGCACTGGCCTACACCGATCTGCCGCTGCCGATCGGCCACGGCCAGGCCATGATGAAGCCGGTAGTGGAAGGCCGCATGCTGCAGGCGCTGGAAATCGCGCCCGGCGACGAGGTGCTGGAAATCGGCACCGGCAGCGGCTTCATCACCGCCTGCCTCACGCGCCTTGCGCGCGATGTGGTCAGCCTTGAAATCCATCCCGAACTCGCGACGGAAGCGCATGCGCGTCTGGCGCAGCACGGATACGACAGCAATGTCCGCATCGAAGTCGCCGATGTCTTCGCATGGAAGACCGAGCGTCGATTCGACGCGATCTGTGTGACCGCGGCCGTCGACACCATTCCCGCACGTTTC
>JALYOU010000221.1 GCA_030856725.1 Pseudomonadota bacterium | reverse complement strand
GGGCGGTGATGTTGGTGTCGATCATCGTGCGCCACTGCGCGAGGTCTGCACGTTGCGCGGGCGCGGTGCCGAGGGCGAGGCCGGCGTTGTTGAGCAACACGTCGATGTCGCGGAAGGGGTGCGGGATCGCATCGAGCGCAGTTTGCATCGCTGCCTCGTCGCGGATGTCGAATGCGGCGACATGGATGCGATCGCCATGACGATCGGAAAGGACTTGCAGGCGTTCGGCTCGACGGCCGGTCGCAACCACACGCCAACCCGCACCGGCGAAACATTTGACGGCGGCGGCGCCGAAACCTGACGTGGCCCCGGTGATCAGTACGGTTTTGGTCATGCCGGGATTCTAAGCGCTGCCGTCAGCGCTTGATGGCGAGCAGCAACGCGCCGCCTGTCATCAGGGCGACGCCCACCCATTCGCGCAGGTTCAGGCGTTCGTGCAGGAACACGAATGCGAACACCGCGACCAGCAAGAGGCTGAGCTTGTCCACAGCCGCCACCTTCGACGCATCTCCGAGTTTCAGCGCGCGAAAGTAGCAAAGCCATGATGCTGCGGTCGCCAGGGCGGAAGCCAGCAGCCAGCCCCACGTTGTTGGTGTCAACGTCGCCGGGCTGCGCCACTTGCCGGCGACGGCGACGAAAACGGCAAGCAGTACGAGGACAAAACCCGTGCGCAGCAACGTGGCGAAGTCGGCGTCGACCTCCTGCAGACCGGCCTTGGCAAAGACCGCGGTCATCGCCGCGAACACCGCAGAAAGCGCGGCCCAGTACATCCAGTGCGTGGTCGCGGTCATGGCCGGCTCCCAATGAAGTGATGCGATTCCATTCGCACGTTTCTATTTCGGCGTTGGGCGTGCGAATAAATGATCAACCAGCGGCTGTGCGAGCACTGCACCGTCCAGAGTCACTTGCTCATACCTTCTTCGCGACCGCCGTCTTGGTTGCTTTCTTCGCAGGCACCGCCTTGTCGTCGGCCGGTTTCGCTTCGGCCAGCTTGCGCTTGCGCCCCGTCGCCGTCTTGCCGCGCGTGCGCGATGCGGTGGCGCGGTGTTTCTTGAGCATGTCCTCGGCCAGCACCACGTCCTCGGATAGGATGCCCGCGGCCTTGGCGATGGCGATGCGCGCCTCGGCCTTGCTCTCGTTGGGATTGGCCAGCAGCAGTTCGCGGATGGCCTCGCGCAGTGCGTCCTCGGCGTTTCGTTTCAGGCGCAGGTGGTCGCCCTGCCGGAACAGGCCCATCAAGGCGTCGACAACGGGTTTGATCAGTGCGGCTTCGATGGCCATGTGCGCCCCTCATTCTTCAGGAAGGCATTGTGCTGGCGAAGGTTCTCACGGACAGCGACCTTGCATGACGCGCGTCGAAAAAAACACGTGAAGCAAGCCGGAAACCCAAGGTGTCCGTGGCCGTGAGTACTGTTTTTGTGCGTCGCGGCGTATGCGACGCGCTTTTACTTGGCCCTGATCGCCATCGCCGGCAAGCCGTTGCTGCCGAGCTTGGCCTTGGCTGCGGCCAGTTCGGACGCGGTGCCGTAGGGGCCCATGCGGACGCGGTACATGGTCTTGCCGTTGATGCTGGCCGACTCGACGCGCGCGCCCAGACCGATGAGTGCGATCCTGGCTTTCAGTTCCTCGGCGTCACCCGATGCGCCAAAGGCGCCAGCCTGCAGGATGTAGCGAGCGTCGGCCGACGTTGCTGACGCTGTCGTCGCGGCGGCCGCGTTGCCCGGTGCTGTGCTGGGGGTTGTGGCGACCGGTGGCGGCAATGCGCCATTGCCTGCGTCGATGGCCGCTGCACGTCCCGCCTGCGCAGCCGCTTCCAGCGTTTGCTGCTGGCGTTGCTGGCGCTCCTGCCGCGCCGCTTCCTCGCGCGCGGTCGCGGCGAGTTGCGCATCGGTCATTGCGAATTCTTCGCCGGGCAGCACGGTGTAGAAATCGAAGTCGGGTTCCTTCGCTACTTCAGGGCCAGCTTCGGAATCGGGAGTATTGCCATCTTCCGGCGCGATCGCATCGTCTTCGCCCACCAATGCGCCGCCGACCGGTTGGGCATCCGGGTTGGGTCGTGGGCGGAAGAAGCCATCGCCATCGGATTTCAGCAACCGTGGCGCCGCCAGGATCGCGCCGATGCCCAGCAGCAAGCCGAGCACCAGCCACGCCCAGCCCGGCAAGCCGCCGCCGTTGCCGGTGTTGCGTCGCGCTTGCGACCTGCCGCGTCGTGCCGCCATCTACATCGTCTCCGGAGCGCTCACGCCCAACAAATCCAGACCATTCTTCAACACTTGCCCCGTCGCCACGCTTAACGCCAGCCGTGCATCGCGGATGCGCGCATCTTCCACCAGAATCGGTTGCGCGTGGTAACAAGTGTGGAAGGCGTGCGCGAGTTCGCGCAGGTATTGGGCGATGACGTGCGGCTCCAGGGTGTCGGCGGCGGCTTCGACCACTTCCGGATAACGCGACAGTTCGACGACCAGCGCCTGTGTGGCGTCGTCGTCGAGCAGGTTCAGGTTGGCGACGCCGTGCTCGCGATCGAAGGTGTAGCCCTTTTCTTTCGCCTGCCGCAGCAGGCTGCGCACGCGGGCATGCGCGTACTGCACGTAGAACACCGGGTTGTCATTGCTCTGCGAACGCGC
The DNA here is from genome assembly GCA_030856725.1 of Pseudomonadota bacterium. Lineage (GTDB taxonomy): Bacteria > Pseudomonadota > Gammaproteobacteria > Xanthomonadales > Xanthomonadaceae > JALYOU01. The sequence goes on along the minus strand of JALYOU010000221.1, from coordinate 129 downwards.
CAGGTCGATGTCAAAGGTGAGTTGCGAATCGGGCTTGCGCGCGATCAGGAACCAGCGCGTGGCATCGCGGCCGGCTTCCTCGATGAGATCACGCAGTGTCAGGTAGCTGCCGGCGCGTTTGGACAGTTT
>JALYOU010000209.1 GCA_030856725.1 Pseudomonadota bacterium | reverse complement strand
ATTCCAGCGTGCGCTGGGATTCATGTTGATTTGCCTATCTTGGATGTCATGAAGATCAGCATGAAGATCAGAATGGATGACTCGCGCTGTGCGCTCGCCCCTCGGGCCACTCGCTACGCGAATGTTCACTCTATCCCGCGGTCTCGCCAGTCCAGTGTGCGCCGGAATGACAAAACAGCAGGGGCGAGCTTCAAGCGTTCCTGGCTGCGTTCAGTTCTTGCATTGCTGCTGACTGCCCCTGTCTTGCCTGCACTGGCTACCGACTACACGCAGGCCGCCGGCTCCAGCCTGACGTTTGCCGGCAACTATCAGGGCGAAGTGTTCAACGGCCGTTTTCCCGGCTTTGCCACGCGCCTGTCGTTCGATCCGAAACGGCTGGCAGCGTCGAAACTCGATGTCGTCATACCGCTTGCGTCAGCCACCACGGGCAATTCCGATTACGACGGCGAGATGCGCGGCGCATCGTTCTTCAACAGCGGCAAATTCGCGCAGGCGCGTTACAGCGCGAATAAATTTCGTTCGCTAGGCGGCAATCGCTACGCGGCCGATGGCACGCTGTCGCTGCGCGGCGTCAGCAAGCCGGTGACGCTGACGTTTGCCTGGACGCCTGGTGCAAGGCCCGTGCTCACCGGGAAGGCCACGGTGAAGCGACTGGATTTCGGTGTCGGCGGCGGTGACTGGGCAGATGCCGACACGATCCCGAACGAGATCGTCGTCAGCACCAAGGTCATCTTGCAACCGAAGAAATAGATCGTAGGGTCACGCCTCTCGATGCAGGAACCGCTGCAGGACCCGCACATCGAACGGCCAATCCAGTTCATCGCCACGCACGGCATCGCGCAACACCGGCACGCGCGTGCCATAGCGCGCTTCTAGTAACTCGTCAGCGTCGATCCAGACACTGTCAAAATCCGGCGCTTCTACAGCCGCCAGCACCGCCAGCGCTTCATCGCACAGCGGGCAGTCGTCGCGTTGGTAGAGTGTCAGGCGCATTGCATCCAACCTTGATCGAAGGAATAGAATAACGATATGGCTGTCAGCACTTTCGATTTGTTCAAGATCGGCATCGGGCCGAGTTCCTCGCACACCGTCGGGCCGATGCGCGCGGCGGCGCGCTTCGTCGAAAAGTGGCTGGTGGAAACCGGCCGTCTGCAGGATGTCGCGCGCGTGCGCGCCGAGGTGTTCGGTTCGCTCGCGCTGACCGGGCGCGGCCACGGCACCGACAAGGCCGTGCTGATGGGCCTGGAAGGCCAATGGCCAAACCTGATCGATCCCGACATCATTCCCGATGCGCTTGCGCGCATTCGCGGCGAAAGAAAACTGAAACTGATGGGCCAGCACGAGATCGTCTTCGACGAGAAGCGCGACCTGGTCATGAACAAGCGCCAGAAGCTGCCGTACCACACCAACGGCATGCGCTTCAGCGCCTACGACGCAGCCGACAACGTGATCGCGACGCGCGATTACTACTCGGTCGGCGGTGGGTTCGTGGTCAACCAGGACGAAGCGGCGGAAGACCGCATCGTCGCCGACACGACCGACCAGCCCTACCCGTTCCACAGCGGCGATGCGTTGCTGGCGCAAGCCGAACGCACGGGACTCACGATCGCGCAAATGATGTTCGCCAACGAGCAGGTGTGGCGCAGCCAGGACGAGATCGTCGGTGGCCTGCGCGAATTGTGGTCCGCGATGCAGAGCTGCGTCGCGCGCGGTATCCGCGAATCCGGCACCTTGCCCGGAGGCCTGCACGTCAAGCGACGCGCACCCTCGCTGCATGCGGAATTGTCGTCGCAACCCGAAGCGGCGTTGCGCGATCCGCTGACGGTGCTCGACTGGGTCAACCTTTACGCGCTCGCGGTGAACGAGGAAAACGCCGCGGGCGGACGCGTGGTCACGGCGCCGACCAATGGCGCTGCGGGGATCCTCCCGTCTGTACTGCATTACTACGACCGCTTCATTCCGGGCGCGAACGAACAGGGCGTGTTCGACTTCATGCTGACCGCCTCGGCGATCGGCATCCTGTACAAGGAAAACGCATCGATTTCCGGTGCGGAAGTCGGTTGCCAGGGCGAAGTCGGCGTCGCCTGTTCGATGGCCGCCGGCGGTCTCGTCGCGGCCTTGGGCGGCACGCCCGGGCAGATCGAGAACGCCGCCGAAATCGGCATGGAGCATAACCTCGGACTGACCTGCGACCCCATCGGCGGGCTGGTGCAGATCCCGTGCATCGAGCGCAACGCGATGGGCGCGGTGAAGGCGATCAACGCCGCGCGCATGGCGATGCGCGGCGATGGCAAACACAAGGTGTCGTTGGACAAGGTCATCAGGACAATGCGCGATACCGGGCGCGACATGCAGGACAAGTACAAGGAAACCAGCCGTGGCGGGTTGGCGGTCAATGTGATCGAGTGCTGATGAGTGCCCCGTTTCGGCATTGCGTTGTTTGAAAAAGACCGGCAGGGCTGCGACTCATATTCGAGCTCTCGTCTTTCGTCCCCCCAAGTGGACTTCCTTCAGGGCGTAAGAGCGCTACAGCCGCGAGCTCGTTGGGTCGTCGAACTGGGAAAAGCACGCGGCTGAAGCCGCTCCTACGAAAGGCGAAAGCTACCCCGATTTAGGCGCACACTGCGCATCAGGCCGCTGCACCGCGTTCACATCCGCGGTGGAAGTCTGCCTAGGCGTGGCTTCAGGGGGAACTCGAGTGAACTCGTGGTTCAAAGGCGTGCGCTGGGCTGTCACCGCTGGATTGGCGGCATTGGCGCTGGGCGTCATTCCGTTGGCACACGCGCTCGATCCGGACAAGGCGCTGCATCACTACGTTCGCGACAGCTGGTCGATCGAACAGGGTCTGCCGCAGATCACCGCCAACACCATCACCCAGGACCGGTTGGGCTACATCTGGGTCGGCACGCAGGCCGGTATCGCGCGCTTCGATGGCGTGCGCTTCGTCACCTACAACATGGAGAACACGCCCGCCATCCCGGGGTTGTGGACATCGGTGCTGTTGACCGATCG
>JALYOU010000196.1 GCA_030856725.1 Pseudomonadota bacterium | reverse complement strand
TTTCCCGCCTACGTCGATCTCGTCCGCAGGCAATTGGCGCGCGACTATCCCGCCGACGCGTTGCAGGGCGCCGGCCTGAGCGTGATGACCGGCATGTCGCCAGCCGCGCAGGCGTACGCCGAAGGCGCGGTGACGAAAACTTTGAAGTCGCTGTATCGCAAGCGCGGCCCGGAACTGCAGGCCGGTGTGGTGATGACCGATGTGGACAACGGCGAAGTCATCGCCGTGGTCGGCAGCAAGGACGTCACCAATCACGGCTTCAACCGCGCTGTGGAGGCGCAGCGTCCGGTCGGTTCGCTGCTGAAGCCGTTCGTGTACCTGCTGGCGCTGGCACAACCTGGCAAATATTCGCTGGCCAGCTGGGTCAACGATGCGCCCGTCAGCATCAAGCTCGACCGCACCAGGCGTTGGAATCCCGGCAATTCCGACGGCCGCAGCCACGGCACCGTGCGCATGATCGATGCGTTGGCGCAGTCGTACAACCAGGCGACGGTGCGCGTCGGCATGGATGTCGGACCGGAGCGTCTCGCGGGCCTGATCCGCACGCTCGCTGGCATCGCGGCCACGGCCAATCCATCGTTGATCCTTGGGTCTGTCGACCAGAGCCCTTATGCGATGGCGCAGCTGTATCAGTTCCTCGCCAGCGGTGGCGAAATCCAGCCGTTGCATGCGGTGCGCGGCGTGCTAGATCCGAATGGCCGCGCGCTCAGTCGTTACGACAAAACACCCGCGCCGGCACAGGATGGCGATGCGGTGGCGGCGCGATTGGTCACCGTGGCGTTGCAGCACGCGGTCACGTCGGGCACGGGACGTTCGCTGGTGTCGCAAGGCCTCGGCAAGCTGCAGGCCGCAGGCAAGACCGGCACCAGCAACGACAGCCGCGACAGCTGGTTCGCAGGCTGGACCGGCGATCACCTCGCAGTGGTGTGGGTCGGCAACGACCAGAACAAGAACACCGGCCTGTACGGTGCGACCGGTGCAATGCGCGTGTGGTCCGGGGTCTTCTCGCGGTTGCCGAGCGCGCCGCTGAAGGTAGGCGACAAGGGCATCGAATGGCACTGGATCGCGCAATCCAGCACCACCGACGCGGGCTGCCCAGGCGCGCGCCGCTTCGCCTTCGTCGGCGGTTTCGCGCCCCCGCATCAGCCCTGCGTCTATGCCAATCCCGATCCGTATTACCAGAACCAGCAGCAGCAAGAATCCGGCGGCTGGCGCGAATGGTTCGGGTTGGGCGACCGCAACGAACCGCCGCGCGATCCTCCGATGCAAGTGCCGGAGCCGCAGGAGATACCGCCGCCACCGCCGCCGGAAGAGTGAGCATGCGATTCTTATCGCGATGGGTGGGCTGCGTGTTGCTGGGCTGTCTTGTCGCGTGCGCGACGCCGCCACCACCGCCATCGAAGCCCGTCTCGACGATCGCGCCGGAACAACGCGTCGCAGCGGTACGCGCGGCAGCGGGCAACGACGCCAGGGAATTCGCGGTGCAGCCGTTGCGCGATCCGATGGTGGAGGATCTTCGCCAGAATGCCGCGCGGCTGGAGCAGCAGAAGCATTATGCGGACGCGGCGAGTGCACTGGATCAGGCGCTGGCGATCACCCCGGACGATCCGGCTGTGTTGCAGGAGCGCGCGGAGGTAGCGTTGCTGCTTGAGGATTTCGACAAGACCGAAACACTCGCGCGGCGTGCATATGCGCTCGGCGCAAAAGTTGGCCCGTTGTGCCGCCGGCATTGGGCTGCGATCGAACAGGCGCTGCAAGCGCGCGGCGCGGATGGCGCGGAAGCGCACAGACAGATCACAGCCTGCAAGGTCGCAACCCCAGAGCGCTTCTGACCCGCTTTTCGCTCATCCGCCCGAAGGATGTCCCTGGGGACGAAGAGCTCCGCGAACAACACCCATAATGGCGCTTCGATCCCCGTAGTCGTCTGATGTCCGAACTCGCCCAATCCAGCATCGCCGCGCTCTCCGACGGCGGCACGCTCGCCACGCAGATCCCGTCCTTCCAGCCACGCGCCGCGCAACAGCGGCTGGCGGAAGCGGTCGCGCATGCGTTCGAGCAGACCGACGTGCTGCTCGCGGAGGCCGGCACCGGCACCGGCAAGACGTACGCGTATCTCGTGCCGGCCCTGCTGTCTGGCCTGAAAACCATCATCTCCACCGGCACGCGCGCGTTGCAGGACCAGCTCTACCATCGCGACCTGCCGCGCGTGCGCGATGCGCTTGGTGTGGGCCTGAAAACCGCGTTGCTCAAGGGCCGCGCGAATTATCTGTGCAAGTACCGCTTGGAACAGGCCAAGGGCGATGCGCGTTTCAGCACGCGCGAGCAGATCGCGCATTTCCAGCGCGTGGTCGCGTGGAGCGGGCGCACGCGCGCCGGCGACATGGCCGAGATCGAGGCGCTGCCGGACGATTCGCCGCTGCTGCCGATGGTCACTTCGACCAACGAGAACTGCCTCGGCACCGAGTGCCCGTTCTGGAGCGACTGCTTTGTGGTGCAGGCGCGGCAGCGCGCGCAGTCGGCGGACATCGTGGTCGTCAACCATCACCTGCTGCTTGCCGACCTCGCGTTGAAACAGGAAGGCTTCGGCGAAATCCTGCCGGGCGCGCAGGCCTTTGTCGTCGATGAAGCGCACCAGTTGCCGGAACTGGCTGCGCAGTTCTTCGGCGAAGGGCTCGGCGCACGTTCGCTGGTGGAACTCGCGCGCGACGCCTTGAGCGAATGCAAGGACGTGCCCAGCGCATTGGCGGTGCTGCAACAACCCACGCGCCAACTCGAACACGTCACCCGCGCCCTGCGTGCCGCGATGGACCTGTTGCCGACACGCGGAACGCAATATCGCGCTTTGTACGACGAAGGTGTTCGCACTGCATTCGATGCGTTGTCGTCGGCGCTCGGCGATCTTGCGCAGGCGCTTGCGCCATTGCGTGAAGCCTCACCGGGCCTGGAGGTGTGCCATGTGCGCGCGCAGGATGCGGATGCGCGACTGATGCGCTGGCGCATCGAACGTGATCTCGACACCGAATTCGACGCGCCCGACGACGACGTGCGCTGGTACGAACTGTCCGCGCGCGGCTTTCGTCTGCAGCGCACGCCGCTGGATGTATCGGGGCCATTGCGCGCACACCGCGAACGCTCACGCGCGGCGTGGATATTCACTTCCGCCACGCTCGCGGTCTCCGGTAATTTCGATCACATCACACATCGCCTTGGTCTCGACCAGCCGCAAACGTTGCTGGAACGCAGCCCCTTCGACTGGGCCAACCAGGCGCTGTGTTATCTCCCGCCGAACCTGCCGGAACCGATGTCGCGGGGTTACAACACCGCGTTGATCGATGCGTTGCGCCCGGTGCTCGAAGCGTCCAGCGGGCGTGCGTTCGTGCTGTTCGCATCGCACCGCGCGCTGCGCGAAGCCGCCGAGGTTTTGCGCGGTGGTCCGTGGCCGCTGTTCGTGCAGGGCGAAGCGCCACGGCCCGTGTTGCTGGAGCGCTTTCGCGCATCCGGGGATGGGGTGCTGCTCGGTGCCGCGAGTTTCCGCGAAGGTGTCGATGTGGTGGGCGCGGCCTTGTCGGTCGTGGTCATCGACAAGCTTCCCTTTGCTGCGCCGGATGATCCGGTGTTCGAAGCGCGCCTGGATGCGATCCGCCGCGCTGGCGGCAATCCGTTCCGTGACGAACAGCTGCCGCAAGCCGTGATTGCGCTGAAGCAGGGCGCGGGCCGCCTGATCCGCAGCGAAACCGATCGCGGCGTGCTGGTGCTGTGCGATCCGCGCCTGATCGCGAAATCGTACGGCCGTGTGTTCCTCGATTCATTGCCGCCACTGCCGAGGACGCGGGATGTTGCGGATGTGCGGGCGTTTTTTGCGGATGAGACGAGGGAGGTAAGAAGGGAGATGGGAGATGGGAGAGGGGCAGCGAAGTGCGAACGTCTGTGACGGGTAGCTGTAGTCCACAAGACACTCAATACCGTCATTCCCGCGCAGGCGGGAATCCGGCGACCTTCGCTGCTACGGGTTAAGGTCACTGGATTCCCGCCCGCGCGGGAATGACGAGCAACACCGACAACCTTTCCGTCTCCCGTCACCTGGCCTTCAATGAAAATTCTCGCCCTCGAAACCGCCACTGAAGCCTGCTCCGTCGCCCTCTGGATCGACGGTGACGTGCGTGAGCGTTTCGCGATCGCGCCACGGCAGCATGCCGAACTCGCCTTGCCGTGGGCCGATGCATTGCTGGCCGAAGCCGGCATCGTCCGGGCGCAACTCGATGCCATCGCCGTCGGCCGCGGCCCTGGCGCGTTCACCGGTGTGCGTCTCGCGATTGCGCTCGCGCAAGGCATCGCACTGGCCTTGGACAAACCCGTTGTGCCTGTTTCGACCTTGGCGGTGCTAGCCGCATCGCTCCCGCAAGACAAAGAACACATCCTGGCCGCCATCGACGCCCGCATGGGCGAAATCTATTTCGGCGCGTTCGCGCGCAAAGGCGATGACATGATCGCGCTGTCGCATGAAGCCGTCATCAGGCCGGAGCTCGCGGCTGTTCCCGACAATGCCGGTGCGTGGTTCGGCGCAGGCACGGGTTTCGCGGCCGCCGACGGCGCATTGCAACACCACCTGCAAGCGCATCTGGCTTTCGTCGATGCCACGGCATTGCCGCATGCAGCCAACCTTGCGCGGCTTGCCGCTCACGCGTTCGCACGCGGCGAAGTGGTGCCGGCCGAACGCGCCGAGCCGGCCTATCTACGCGACAACGTCGCACTGACGCTGGAACAGCAACAGGCACTGCGCGCCTCACGTTAGCGGTTGGGGAACTTTGGGGCCGTTGGAGGCTTACAAGCATCGTCCGATGCATGCATTCGCTCGTGACGGACAACGGCGCACGTTCGTACGAATACCAAGGAGATGACATTGAATAGACAGGTTCCAGCGCACAGCAGCCAACGTCCATGGCTCGCGAAGTTCAAATCCGAAGTGTTCCCGCTGCTGGCGATCCTGTTGCTGATGACGATCGCGCGCTCGTCCTTCGCCAATCACTACGTCGTGCCCAGCGGCTCGATGGAGCACAGCCTGATGCCGGGCGATCGCGTGGTGGTCGACATGATGGCGTACGGGTTACGGGTCCCATTCACTGACATCGACATCGTGTCGCGGGGAACTCCGCAAGCCGGCGATGTCGTCGTGTTCGATTCGCCGGTCGATGACGT
>JALYOU010000172.1 GCA_030856725.1 Pseudomonadota bacterium | reverse complement strand
TGCATCGGCATCCAGATGTGCGCCGTAGATTGCGACGCCTTCGTGCGTGTCGTCGCCGAAGCTGGTCCGGTACTCATGCAACAGGAAGCGGCCGCCAAGGATCGGACGCAGGCTGCCGCTTTGCGGTCTTTCGCTGACGGGCGGTTGTGAGGGATCGAACCAGACCTGCGTCACGCCTTCCCACTCGCCCACCATCCGCGCCAGATTGGCGTGCGCGCCGTCGGTGAGCGATGCCTGGAATGCCTGCTTGCTCATGTCGTATCCCTGCTGGATGTCATGTGCCGATGATGTACCTCGCCCGGTGCGCCGCGAATGCCGCTACGAACGAACCGCGGGGGGAACGGGATAACCGAACAGATAGCCTTGTCCGAATTCGCAGCCAAGCTCCAGCAATGCGGCCGCCTGCGTCTGCGTTTCGATGCCTTCGCCGATGGCTTCGATACTGAGTGCGCTGGCGAGGGCGAGAATGGCGCGGATCACGGCGAAACTTTCGGGGCTGTCGCCCTGCAGCCCGGCGACGAAACTCTGGTCGATCTTGAGCGTTGCGATGGGGAAACGATGCAGGTACGACAGTGCCGAAAACCCGGTGCCGAAGTCGTCCAGCTGCGCCAGTACGCCGTGGTTGCGCAGGTTGCGCAGCATCCGCAGCGTGCGCGGGGCGTCGTCGAGCAACGCGCCTTCGGTGATCTCAATGCGCAGGCGGTGCGGATCGGCGCCGGCGCTGTCGAGCATGCGCAGCAGGCGATCGGCGAAGTCCGGCGAGCGGAAATGCAAGGGCGAGACATTGATCGACACATAACCGCTGCCGTGCGACGCGAGGCCCGTGATCACCTGCTGGTACAGCAGCCAATCCACCTGCTCGATCAGCCCGGCGTCCTCGCCCATGCCGATGAACTTGCCCGGCAGCAGAATGCCGCGCTTGTCATGCCGCCAGCGCACCAGCGCTTCGTGACCCACGACCGACAGGTTGTCCAGGCGCACGATCGGCTGGTAGTACGGTTCGAAATCGCCGTGGTTGATCGCACGGCGCAGGTCGGCTTCGAGATCGAGCAGGCGCAGCGCTTGCTGGCGCATGTCCGCATCGAACACCGCGCTGCGGCCGCGGCCAAGCGCCTTGGCGCGGTACATGGCGGCATCGGCGTCTCGCAGCAATTCCTCGCCGCTGCGATAGCGCGGATGCCACATCGCGATGCCGATGCTGGCTGCGGGAAACAGTTCGCGCCCGGCGATGAACATCGGATCGCCCAGCGCCACCAGGATGCGCTGCGCCAGCGCCTGTACGGCGTCCATACCGTCGATGCCATCGATCAGTACCGCGAATTCGTCGCCGCCCAAGCGCGACACCACGTCACCAGGGCGTACCGCCGACACCAGCCGGCTGGCGACCTCGATCAGCAGTTCGTCGCCGGCGGCATGACCCACGCTGTCGTTGACCACCTTGAAGCGGTCCAGGTCCAGGAACAACATCGCGAACTTGAAGCTCTCATCCTCCGCATGCTTGGAAATGGCCCCAGTCATGCGATCGAGCAGGTGCAATCGGTTGGGCAGTCCGGTGAGTGTGTCGTGCAGCGCCTGGTGCGTGAGCCTGCGTTCGGCGCGCAGGCGTTCGCCGATCTGCGCGACAAGCTTGTGATTGGCGTCCGCCAGTTCGGACGTGCGCTCGTCCACACGCAATTCGAGTTCGAGTTGCGCTGACTTGATGCGGTCCTGCGCCAGCTTGCGCATCAGGCCGCTGGAAATGTGGTGCGCGACGAAGGTCAGCAGCTCCTGGTCGCGCTCGCTGAATTCGATCTCGGAGGTATAGCTCTGCACGGCGATGACGCCGACCACACTGTCGTCGCGGAACAGCGGTACGCCCAGCCAACAGTGCGCCAGCTCGCCGAAACTGCGGACCCTCCCGTCGGCTTCCAGCGCCGCGATGTCGCCGCGGTGCGCCAGCAGCGGCCGCTTGGTGGACAACACGTATTCGGTGATGCCTGACGACAGCGGTCGCGGCAGGCGCTGGCTCTGGCGCTCATCGATGGTGTACGGAAACTCGAGTTGCTGTCCGTCCTCGGCGAGCATGGCGATGTAGAAGTTGCGTGCATCGAGCAGGTCGCCGACCACGCCATGCACGTCGGCATAGAAATGTTCCAGCGTCTCTGTGCTGATCGAGAGTTCGGCGATGCGGAACAGCGCGCGCTGCAGACGCTCGGCGCGCTGGCGTTCGATGATTTCCGCCTGAAGCTCTTCGTTGGCAAGTTGCAGTTCGCGTGTGCGTTCGCCGACGCGGCGTTCGAGTTCTACCTGCGCGTTGCGGCGGTCCAGCGTGGTCTGGATGTGCTGCGCGACGTACACCAGCAAGGTCTGGTCTTCGGTCGTGTAGTGCACGGAGCCGTCGTAGCTCTGTACCACGATCGCCCCGGAAATCTCGCGATCGCGCAGCATCGGAACGCCCAACCACGCCTGGCTGTCGGGGCCCTGCGTCTGGTCGCGCAGTACGCCGAGTTTCTCCCGGACCACCACCGAAGGCCCCAGCAGCGGCTGCCCGTGCTGCAGCAGTGCCACCGTCAAGCTATGGCTCAGCTCCTCGATCGGGATGTCGTGGTCGGGATCGGCGACAAAGGGATCCTGCCTGTCGGCGAAATAGAGGAACCGGACCGTCTGCTCCTGCGCGTTGTAGCTGGCGATGTAGAAGTTCTCGGCGTACATCAACCCGCCGACCACGGCATGGATGCGCCGCAGCATGATCGGCATCTCCAGGCCGGCGCCGGCCAGGTCGGCGATCTCGTATAACGCCTGCTGCAGGCGTTCGGATTTTTCCAGCGATTCGATGCGCGCCTGCGCCTCGAGGCCGGACAAGGTTGCCACCACCGTGCGCCGCGCGAGTGAGCGCCAGGCTTGCAGCGATTCGGGCGGCAGAGGTTCAGCCAAGGCGGCAGTGAGTGCGATGCGGGTCTGGTTCTCGCTGGTCCAGACCTCGTGGATCTCGTGGCGTCCCGCACCGGCCTGCGCTCCCGCGAGCAGTCGTTGCGCACGCACCTTCAATTCGCGCGTGGCGTTGCACTCGGCGCTGGCTTCGTGGCCGTGCGCATCGATCCAGTACACCACCACTTGCGAGCCGGTGGGGAGCGTGTCGGCCAGCCCCGACGCCAGGTTGTCAGCAGCCGACGGCTGCCGCGGCGCCGGAGAGGCGGCTGGCTTGTCGCGCAAGGCGGTGGGCTGTCCCGAGTACATCTCGCAAGGATAACGGGCAAGTTGCGGGACAAACGGCCAACGTGTCCCGGATTCTTGGGTTGGGCGCTGCCTGCCGCGGCTTTTCGGGGATGGCGTGGAAAGTGCAGGACAAAGGAACGGCATCCGGCAGGGTCGTCTTGCCGCCTCCGTGCGGCGAGCGAGCCTGGGAACGACCGTTCAGGCAGCGCCAACCCCGCCACCGCAGACCGGCCGTTTCACCCTGCATGTTCGCCAGTGCCTCCGCCACCGCATCGATGCCACTCGATCCCGGGTGTACCGTAAACCCGTGCTTCACGTCCTCCCCCGCAAGCCTTACGCTGCGCGGGATGAACGATGCACGCGTCGATAACCGAGCCGAAACCAGCGACGTCGCATCGATGGAAGCGCAGGCTGCACAGGCACGCGCGATCGATGCCGGGCTGATGCTGGCCTATGCGCAAGGTGACGTGTCCGCATTCGAGCAGCTGTATTCGCGATATCGCGGGCGCTTGCACCGCTTCCTGCAACGGCAGCTGCGCAACACGGCATTGGCCGACGAATTCTTCCAGGATGTCTGGCAGCGCGTCATCGCCGCGCGCGCGACGTGGACGCCGGATGCGGCGTTCTCGACGTGGCTGTTCCGTATCGCGCACAACCGCCTCAACGACCACTGGCGCGCGCAGCAGCATCGCCCCGCCGCGCCCGACGACGCCGATGAACGCACCGCGCGTGTGCCCGACCCTCACACCCCGGAGCGCACGCTGTCTGACTTCGAGCAGCGCCGCCGGCTGCAGATGGCGCTGGACGAATTGCCCGAGGACCAGCGCGTCGTGGTCACGCTGCGGCTGGAGCAGGAACTCACGCTTGAAGAGATCGGCCTCATCACCGGCGTCGGCCGGGAAACGGTGAAGTCGCGATTGCGTTATGCAATGGACAAGTTGCGCACCAGATTGCAGGAATGATGTTGCACCCATGAGCAATCACCTCCCCGACCCACTGGACACGGAAGAACGCGAGCTGGCGCAGCGGCTGGCGCGTCTCGGCGCGCCCGGTGAACCCTCGCCATCCCTCGACGCGAAAATCCTCGCAGCTGCGCGTGACGCTGTGGCAAGACAGCCGT
>JALYOU010000164.1 GCA_030856725.1 Pseudomonadota bacterium | reverse complement strand
GTCTTACGCCACTGGCGCGCATCGTCGCGCATGCAAGCCATTCTCAGGCGCCGGAATGGTTCACCACCGCGCCGATCAAGGCGATCGAAAATGTGCTGGAAAAAGCCGGCTGGAGCGTGTCCGACGTTGACCTGTTCGAGATCAACGAAGCCTTCGCCTGCGTCGCAATGGCGCCGATGAAAGACCTCGGCATCGACCACGACAAGATCAATGTCAACGGCGGCGCTGTTGCGCTGGGACACCCGATCGGGGCCAGCGGCGCGCGTCTGGTCGTCACCCTGATCCATGCACTGAAAGCCCGCGGAGGCAAGCGTGGCGTGGCCTCGCTGTGCATCGGCGGAGGCGAGGCAACGGCCCTTGCCATCGAGATTGTATGAAAAGGGTTAAGAACGAAAACAGCAAAAAAAAGCGGTCAACCGCTTGACACGCGACTCCGGCTTGTCATCATGTTATCGGCGCGCAATAGCGCGTTGCCAAATTATTACAAACGACGAGGAAATTCACTATGTCCATCAACAAGGCACTGCTTGCCCTGGCTATGGGTTTTGCCCTAGCCGCGTGCAGCAACCAGCAGCAGGCTGAAGATTCGGCCGCGGAAGCTGCCGAAGCCGCAACCGAAGCCCAGCAGGCTGCCGACAACGCCGCCATGACCGGTGACGGTATGGCGACTGACGCTGCCCAGGCCGGTGCCGACGCCGCTGCCGCTGCCGCTGACGCTGCTGCGACCTCGGCCAACGCCGCTTCCGCCTCTGGCAACATGGGTGATGCCGACGACGCCGCTGACGCTGCCGAACAGGCTGCCGACGCTGCTGAGCAGGCTCAGGATTCGGCCGAAGAAGCTGCTGCTTCCGCGGACGCTCCGACCAACAACGACGGCAACTAATCCTGCCTGAGTTGCTTGTTACAATGGAAAGGCCGCCGGGTTCGCCCGGCGGCCTTTTCCATAACTGCTGTGTCAGTGAACGAAACACCCGGCTAGAGCCGGATTGCTACGCGCACTGGCGTTGCCTGATTTGATTCACCTGCTTTGCGCAACACCATCAGACAACCCATCCGGAGATCATCATGAACATCAAGCTCAACATCCTCCTTGCCGCCGGCGTCCTTGCTCTCGCCGCCTGCAATTCCCCGACCGCCGAGCAGAAGGGCGACGAAGCCGCTGCACAGGCCGAAATCGCTGGCGACCAGGCGGCCATCGCCGCTGAAACCGCCGGTGACGCCGCTGCCGCCAGCGCCGAAGCCGCTGCTGCTGCGACTGCTGCCGCCGCCGGCACCGCCGCTGCCGCCGTTGACGCCGCCGCCGATCCGGTCCAGGCCGCGTATGAAGAAGGCAAGGCCTCGGGCGCCGAAGCCATCGGCAACACCGCACAGAACGTTGCAGACAGCATGAAGGGTGAGGCCGCTGAGGCCAAGGCCGAAGCCGAAGCAGAAAAGAAAGACTGATCGTTCGATCGAGTCTTGCAGAGAGGCCCGCGCAAGCGGGCCTTTTTGTTGCCCGCGCAGCGATGAAAGCAAGGCGCCAACGATCCCGTACGCGTCGCCACGCGTCGTTCCGCTATTAATCTAGGCTGGGTTGACTTCATCAATCCAGCTTGCATGGCGAAAAACGCCGAGTTGATGAAGCCAACCCAGCCTACGGTTATCCTTGCGACACTTTTTGCACGGTCCGTCTGCATGCCTGTCCTGTCCTCGCAACTCGACCCGCGCTCGCAGGAGTTCCGCGACAACGTCGACTATCACCGCGCACTGGTGGACGAACTCGACGCACGCCTCGCGCGTGCTGCAACCGGCGGCGGCGACAAGGCACGCGACAAGCACACCGAGCGCGGCAAGCTGCTGGTGCGCGACCGGATCACAGCCCTGCTCGATCCTGGCTCGCCCTTCCTCGAACTCTCTCCGCTCGCCGCTGAAGGCATGTACGGCGATGCCGCGCCCGCGGCGGGCGTGGTCACCGGCATCGGTCGCGTGCAGGGCCAGGAAGTCGTTATCGTGGCGAACGACGCCACGGTCAAGGGCGGCACGTACTTTCCCATGACGGTGAAGAAGCACCTGCGCGCGCAGGAAGTCGCGCGCGAGAATCATCTTCCCTGCATCTACCTGGTGGACTCCGGCGGTGCGTTCCTGCCGCTGCAGGACGAGGTGTTTCCCGACAAGGAGCACTTCGGCCGCATCTTCTACAACCAGGCGCGGCTCAGCGCCGACAACATCCCGCAGATCGCCGTGGTGATGGGCAGTTGTACTGCCGGCGGCGCGTACGTGCCGGCGATGTGCGACGAAAGCATCATCGTCAAGGAGCAGGGCACCATCTTCCTCGGCGGCCCGCCACTGGTGAAAGCGGCGACTGGCGAAGTCGTCGATGCAGAATCGCTCGGCGGCGCGGATGTGCACACATCGGTATCGGGGGTCGCCGACCACTTCGCCGAAGACGATCGCCACGCTTTGCAGATCGCGCGTGACATCGTGTCCACGCTGAATCGCAGGAAGGCAGTACCGGTTGCGTTACAGCCATCAAGCGAGCCCGCCTTCGCCGCCGAAGAACTGTATGGCATCGTGCCAATGGACACGCGCAAGCCGTTCGACATCCGCGAAGTCATCGCACGCATCGTCGACGGTTCGCAGTTCCAGGAATTCAAGGCGCGCTACGGCAAGACACTGGTGTGCGGCTTCGCGCACATCCACGGCTATCCGGTCGGAATCATCGCCAACAACGGCATCCTGTTTTCCGAATGTGCGCTCAAGGGCGCGCACTTCATCGAGCTGTGCAACCAGCGCGACATCCCGCTGGTTTTTTTGCAGAACATCACCGGCTTCATGGTCGGCAGGAAATACGAGAACGCGGGCATCGCCAAGGACGGGGCGAAGATGGTGACGGCCGTCGCCTGCTCGCACGTACCCAAATTCACCGTGGTCATCGGCGGCAGCTTCGGCGCGGGCAACTACGCGATGTGCGGCCGTGCGTACGGCGCGCGCTTTTTGTGGATGTGGCCGAATGCGCGCATCAGCGTGATGGGAGGCGAACAGGCCGCGAGCGTGCTGGCGACGGTCAAGCGCGACGGTATCGAAGCGTCTGGTAAATCCTGGTCCGCTGATGAGGAAGAAGCCTTCAAGACGCCGATCCGCGAGCAGTACGAGTCGCAGGGCAATCCGTATTACGCGACTGCCCGCCTTTGGGATGACGGGATCATCGATCCGGCCGACACGCGACGCGTGCTCGGGCTTGCGCTGGCGGCGTCGATGAACGCGCCGATCGTCAAATCTAATTTCGGCGTCTTCAGGATGTAGGCGAGGCGGCAGTTCTTCCATTGTCATCCGCAGGTTGAAATTTACCTGCCAGTCAGCTGAAAAACTCCCTTCCGTCACGTTATTGCAGGCTTTTTACTAACAGCCAAACGCGTTCACCCGATTTAGAGCGCGTCATCAATCCGGTGCCAAATCGCGCATGTTAGGCTCCTGTGACGACCCCCGTCGTCTGTCATCAGTGAGGAAGTGCACCATGGCCATCTTCAATCAACAGAGTCCCGCCAAGAAAGATCCTGTTCCATCGTTCGCGCCCGAACCCGCCCTGACCCGCGACACGCCTGCGACACCGGCGTATGCCGCAAACACACCCGTCGCGCGCCAGCCCGAACGCGAAGGCAAGGAATCGCTGATCTCCGCCGACCTGACCATCGAAGGCAAGATCGAAGGCGCAGGCCATATCCGCATCGCCGGCAAGTTCAAGGGCGACGTCAACGTGCAGGGCGACCTGAGCATCGAACGCGGTGCCAAGGTCAACGGCGAAGTCCGCGCCAAGAAAGTCATCATCGCCGGCGAGCTCGAAGGCAATATCGATTCCGCCACGCGCGTCGAACTGCTCGATACGGGCGTGATGATCGGCGACCTGAAAGCCAGTTCGCTCATTGTGGCGGCTGGCTCGCGCATGCGTGGCAACGTCGAGTTCGGATGGGAAGACAAGGCATCGGCTTCCGGCAAATCCGCGAACGGCAACGGCAGCGGCGCGGAGAACGGCCCGGCGTCATGAGCACCGCGGCCCGCCCGGGCAGCACCGGCGCCACGCGCACCTGCCCGCACTGCAAAGCCACGATTCTGGACAGCGCCAGCGTCTGTCCGGGATGCCGCGGCCATCTGCGTTTCGACTCGGCCATCATCCAGCGTGCCGTGCCCAACGTCACGCCGCTCAGTGTTGAAGGCACGATCCGGCAGCCTGCCGATGGCCCCACCTGGGAATACTCCGTGGTGCTTTCGATCCGGAATGGACGCGGCGAAGAAGTCACTCGTCAGGTCGTTGGTGTCGGCGCGTTGGCTCCCAACGACGAGCGCACGTTCTCGGTCGCGGTCGAGGTATTCGAGCGGATCGGCGCGAAGCCGTCAGGCAACGGCAAGAGCAGGCATTGATGTGAGTGGGCCAAGGCCCACCCCTTACGTGCAGCTGTTGCAACTCCCGCACTCTGCCTTTGTCGCGGTGGGTCGTGGTGCGATCAAGTGTCCTACCGCCTTCATGAGCTTGCTGGAACCATCGCGCAGCAAAGGTAATGCGCAGGCGATGCGCACTCGGCGCACAACAGCCGGCCATTGCTTCTGCACGACAAAGACGGCGCTTGCGACAACCGCGAGTCCGATCAGCATGTATTGCAAGGCAAGCGACACGCTCATCAGCCCCCTCCCAGCATGACGGCCGACTGATACGTCACGAACGACGCCAAGTACGCCAGCGCGAACAGATAACCGGTGGCGATCGCCGTCTGTCGCCATGAATTCGTTTCGCGCTTGATCGTCGCCAGCGTCGACAGACATTGCGGTGCGTAGATGAACCACACCAGCAGCGACAAGGCCGTCGCCAGTGACCAACCGCTGGAGATGATTGGCGTCAGGGCATCAGCAGCCGCCGCGTCATCCGCAGCAGACAACGCATACACGGTCGCCAGCGACGACACCGCCACCTCGCGCGCGGCCATGCCGGGAATCAATGCAATGCAGATCTGCCAGTTGAAACCGATCGGCGCGAACACCGCCGTCATTGCGTGGCCGATGCGGCCAGCGAAGCTGTAGTCGATTGCCGCGCCCGTGTAGCCGTCCGGCGGCGCTGGGTAGGACAACAGGAACCACAACAGCACCGTCAGCGAAAGAATGATGCCGCCGACGCGCCTGAGGAAGATCATCGCGCGCTCCCACAACCCGATCAGCAGGTCGCGTGGATGCGGCATGCGGTACGACGGCAATTCCAGCAGCAGGACATGCTCACTGCGGTCGCGCCGCCAGCGCTTCATCACCCAGGACACGATCAACGCGCTGACGATGCCCGCCAGATACAACGCAAACAACACCAAGCCTTGCAGGTTGAGCACGGCGAGCACCTGCTGCTGCGGAATGAACGCACCAATCAGCAACGCATACACCGGCAGCCGCGCCGAACACGTCATCAGCGGCGCGACCATGATCGTGGCGATGCGGTCGCGCGGATCCTGGATCGAACGCGTCGCCATGATGCCGGGGATGGCGCACGCGAAACTCGACAGCAGCGGGATGAAAGAACGTCCCGACAGACCGGCCGAATACATGAGCTTGTCGAGAAGGAATGCGGCGCGCGGCAGGTAACCCGATTCCTCCAGCGCCAGGATGAAAGCGAACAGGATCAGGATCTGAGGCAGGAACACAATGACGCCGCCGACGCCGGCGATGATGCCGTCCACCAGGAGGCTGCGCAGCGGGCCATCCGGCATGGCATCGCCCACCCAGCCGCCCAACGTACCGGTGATCGCTTCGATGCCGTCCATCATCGGCGTCGCCCACGCGTACACGGCCTGGAAAATGAAGAACATCACCAGCGCCAGCGTCATGAGGCCCGCAACAGGATGCAGCAGCCAGCGATCCAGTGCGTCGTCGATGCTGGCCGTGCGTCGCGGTACCGAGACCGCGACGGCGAGCAGGCGGCGCGTCTCGGTGTGCAGCGCATCGACATCGCTTGCCGCATGTTCCGGCAACGCTATGGTCGGTGCATGCGGCCTCTTCGCCAGCGCATCGATGCGTTCGATCAACGCGCGTGCCCCGTCATGTTTCACCGCAACCGTCTCGACCACCGGCACACCGAATTCGCGTTGCAGCGCCTCGACATCGATCGCGATGCCACGCTTGCGCGCGGCGTCGGCCATGTTCAACGCGACGATCATCGGCTTGCCGAGCTGCCGCAGTTCCAGCGCGAAGCGCAGGTGCAGGCGCAGGTTGGTCGCATCCACCACGCACACCAACACATCGGGCGCGGATTCACCCGGATAGAAGCCGCGGCAGACATCGCGCGCAACCGCTTCGTCCAGACTCGTCGCATGCAGGCTGTACGCACCCGGCAGATCCAGCAGCGCGTAGTGGCGTCCCGATGGTGCCGTGAAGCGGCCTTCCTTGCGCTCCACGGTGACGCCCGCGTAATTGGCGACTTTCTGCCGGCTGCCAGTGAGCAGGTTGAACAGCGCTGTCTTGCCACTGTTGGGATTGCCGACCAAGGCCAGGCGCAAGGGTGCGCCCTTCACGCCTTCGATGAGTCCGATGCCAGGGGTGATGGGTTGCGCGCTCATGGCGACGCCACGCTGTCGTTCAATGTGCCGTCGTGGGTACGCACGCGGACGCGCGCCGCTTCCGAGCGCCGTAGCGCAAAGCGCGTGTAGCCGATCTGGATCAGCAAGGGTTCCGCGCCCACCGGGCCGGATGCCATCACCTGCACCGGTTCTCCCGCCACGAAACCCAGCTCACGCAGCCGGCGCGCGATGCTGTCGTTGGGCGCGCGATCCTCGACCGTTTCAACCGTGGCCGAGACGCGATGGGGCAAGTCGGAAAGCAGCATCGTCCTGCCAAATAGGAATTGTTCTCATTCTATCATTGGCCTGCGAGTGAAGCGCGGCAAGGGGCGCGGGGCAGCGGCTATCATGCGTGTTCATCTTTCGAGCGCCTGCGGATGACCGACTCGTTATTGATCGAACACGCTGGACCGGTTGCCCGGGTCCGCTTGAACCGGCCCGCATTGCACAACGCGTTCGATGCAGGTTTGATCGCCGCGCTCACTGATGCATTGCTGGTACTCGGTGAGGACACTTCCATCCGCGTCCTCGTCCTCGAAGGCGCGGGGGCATCGTTTTCAGCCGGCGCCGACCTCCACTGGATGCGCGGCATGGCGGCCGCCAGCGAGTCTGAAAACCGCGCCGACGCCCTCGCCCTCGCCCGCCTGATGCGCACGCTGGATGAATTGCCCAAACCGACCATCGCGCGCGTGCACGGCGCGGCATACGGTGGTGGCGTTGGATTGGTGGCGTGTTGCGACATCGCCATCGCGGCCGACGGCGCGAAGTTCGGTTTGACTGAAGCGAAACTCGGACTGCTGCCCGCGGTCATCTCGCCTTACGTGATCGAAGCGATCGGTGCGCGGCAGTCGCGTCGCTGGTTCGCGACCGCCGAACTGTTCGACGCCGCGACCGCACTGCAACTGGGACTGGTGCATGAGGTCGTCAGTGCCTATGGACTCGACGCAGCCGTGCAGAAACAGATCGACCTGCTGCTCAAGGCTGGTCCCGTCGCGACCGGTAGTGCGAAGACGCTGGTGCGCAGCGTTGGTGAGACCATGGATCGCGACGCGCTGGATGACAGCAACGCAGCGCTGATCGCGCGTCTGCGCGTCTCGCCTGAAGGACAGGAAGGCCTGTCCGCATTCCTTGACAAACGCCCGCCGCACTGGATCACGAGGGCATCGCCATGATCGACCACGTTGGTTTCAAGGTGTCCGATTTCGCGCGCAGCCTGGTTTTCTATCAACAGGCGCTGGCGCCGCTCGGCTATGTGCTGGTGATGGAAGTGACACCGGAAATGAGCGGGAACGATTCGCGCCATGCAGGCTTCGGCAAGGACCGCAAACCGACGTTCTGGATCGGCACCGGCGGTAGCGCCAGCGGTGGCCTGCACATCGCGATCGCTGCGACATCACGCGCACAAGTCGATGCCTTCCATGCCGCGGCACTCGCCGCCGGCGCCACCGACAACGGGGCACCCGGGCTGCGGCCGCAATACCACCCCGGCTATTACGGCGCGTTCGTGCGCGATCCCGATGGCCACAACATCGAAGCGGTTTGCCACGCGCCGGAGTAGCTTCAAGCCATGTTCACCAAGATTCTCATCGCCAACCGTGGCGAAATCGCCTGCCGTGTGATCCGCACTGCGCGCAAGCTCGGCATCCGCACCGTTGCGGTGTTCTCCGAAGCTGATGCCGACGCGCAGCATGTGCGGCAGGCGGACGAGGCGTATCCGATCGGCGGACCACGGCCGCAGGACAGCTATCTGCGCGGCGACGTGATCCTCGAGGTGGCGAACCGCTCAGGCGCGCAGGCCATCCATCCGGGTTACGGATTCCTCAGCGAGAATGCGGATTTCGCCGAGGCAGTGGAAGCGGCGGGCATCATCTTCATCGGTCCAAAAGCGCATTCGATGCGCAAGATGGGCAGCAAGGCCGGCGCGAAGGAATTGATGCATGCTGCCGGTGTTCCAGTGGTGCCCGGTTACACGGGCGAGAACCAGGAACCGGCGCATCTGCACGCCGAAGCCGACCGCATCGGCTATCCGCTGATGATCAAGGCCGCGCATGGCGGCGGCGGCAAGGGCATGCGCATCGTGCGCGGCACGGATGAATTCGCCGCCAGTCTCGAAAGTTGCCAGCGCGAGGCGAAGAACGCATTCGGGCGCGACCGCGTGTTGCTGGAACGCTACATCGGCACGCCGCGCCACATCGAAATCCAGATCTTCGGCGACGACAGCGGCAACGTGATCCACCTCAACGAGCGCGAATGCTCGGCGCAGCGCCGCTACCAGAAAGTGTTGGAGGAATCGCCTTCGACGCTGCTAACGCCGCAGATGCGGGCGGCGATGGGACAAGCAGCGGTCGAGGCCGGGCGTGCGATCGAATACGTCAACGCAGGTACGGTGGAATTCATCGTCGGCGCGGACGGTACCGGCTCTGCAGATACGTTCTATTTCATGGAGATCAACACGCGCCTGCAGGTCGAGCATCCCGTCACCGAGCTCGTCACGGGTCTCGATCTGGTCGAATGGCAACTGCGCATCGCCGCCGGCGAACCGCTGCCGCAGCAACAGGACGAGATCACGCAAGCCGGCCACGCCATCGAAGTGCGCCTGTACGCCGAAGATCCCGAAGCCGGTTTCCTGCCTGGCTCCGGCAAGCTACAACGCCTGCGCCTGCCCTCGCCTTCCCCGCATGTGCGCATCGATTCGGGCGTGGTCGAAGGCGACGTCGTGAGCATCTTTTACGACCCGATGATCGCCAAGCTCATCACTTGGGACGAGGATCGCCCCCGCGCGCTGGCGCGGATGCGCGAAGCGCTCGCGCAATGCGACATCGAAGGGCCCAAATCCAACATCGAATTCCTCGAGACGCTGGTACGTCATCCCGCCATCGTCGACGGCACCATCGACACCGGCTATCTCGATCGCCATCTCGACGAATTCATGCCGGCGGCAGCGGCGCAGCCCAACCTGTTCGTCGCCGCGACCGTCGCGCATCTGCTGCAACAAGAACAGACCCAGCGCACGCAAGCCGCCGGTTCAAGCGAGCCTGACTCGCCTTGGGCGATCAGCGACGGCTGGCGCCCCGGTCATGCCGGCGGCCGCACGCTGGCCTTCCAGCATCGCGGGCAGCGCATCGAAGTGACCGGCCACGGCAGCGGAGGTAGGTATGCCATCGAACACGACGGCCGTAGCATCGACGTTTCAGGCGCACGCATGACCGATGGCGTGCTCAGCGCACGTTTCGATGGAGAAGGCCGGCGTTACCCGGTGTCCATCGGTGCGACCGCGCTGGACATCCACGACGGCGCGCAGCGTTTGCGGCTGGAACCGGTGGCGCTGTACCGGTTCGAACGCGCCGATGCCGGCGGCAGCGGCCACCGCGTGCTGTCGCCGATGCCGGGGCGTATCGTGCTGGTGAAGGTGAAAGCCGGGGATGTCGTCGTGGAAGGCCAGGAGGTGCTGGTGATGGAGGCCATGAAGATGGAGCTGAGTTTGAAAGCACCGCGCGACGGCACTGTTGCCGAGGTGCGCGCGGCCGCGGGCGATGTCGTGGACGGCGACGCGGCGCTGGTCACGCTGGAGACCTGAGATGGCCATGTCCAACGCGGTGCGCATCGTCGAAGTTGGCCCGCGCGATGGCCTGCAGAACGAGAAGAGCGCCATCGCCACCGCCGACAAGATCGCACTGATCGATCGTCTGTCCGCGACTGGCCTGCAGACCGTGGAAGCCACCAGTTTCGTCAGCCCCAAATGGGTGCCGCAACTGGCCGATGCCGCCGACGTGTTTGCCGGCATCACGCGCAGGCCCGGCGTACGCTATCCGGTGCTGGTGCCGAATCTGCAAGGTTACGAACGCGCGCGCGCGGTGGGCGCTGAGGAAGTCGCGGTGTTCACCGCAGCGTCTGAAGCCTTCAACCAGAAAAACATCAACGCGTCGATCGACGAATCCATCGAACGCTTCCTGCCCGTGCTCGAACGCGCCAAGGCCGATAACGTCGCCGTGCGCGGCTATGTCTCCACTGTCCTCGGCTGCCCGTATCAGGGCGACGTTGCCGTCACCGATATCGTCCGCGTCGCCAAACGCCTGCATGCGCTCGGCTGCTACGAAATCTCGCTGGGCGACACCATCGGCACCGGCACGCCGGACCAAGCCCGCAAGATGCTGAAAGCCGTCGCCAGTGAAGTACCGATGCAGGCACTTGCAATCCACTTCCACGACACCTACGGGCAGGCGCTCGCCAACATCCTGGCGTGCCTGGAGGAAGGCGTCGCAGTGATCGATTCGGCCGTCAGCGGCGCCGGCGGCTGCCCGTATGCGAAAGGCGCCAGCGGCAACGTCGCCAGCGAAGACGTGGTCTACATGCTGCACGGTCTCGGCATCCATACCGGCATCGACCTCGGCAAACTCGCCGACACCGGACGCTGGCTCGCCGCGCTGCTCGGTCGCGAAACCGGCAGCAAGGTCGGCAAGGCGCTCGCCACGGCATGACCGCTAACATGCCGCCGGATCGTCCTGCCAACGTTGATCCGCACGACGACGCCGACCAACGCGAGGGCGTAGATCAACGCGACACCGCCGCCACACTCGACGCGCTGCAACGCGCCTGCGCCGATTCCTCCTTGAACGCACCCCTGCGCGCCTTGCTGCTGCGCGCGCGCAACGCGCTGCGTGTCGCGGACATGTCGGCCGAGGCCGCGCAGCAGCGTTACCGCGCCTTGTTCGATGCCGTGCCCGATCCTGTCAGCGTTCTGGACGAAAACGGTATCGTGCTCGACCTCAACAAGGCCGGCATGGCCGCGTACAAGCTGCCACTCACACAGATCGTCGGCCAGCCGATCGAGCGGTTGAATCCCGACCTCCCCAAGGACCACTTGATTCCGGTGTGGGAAACGCTCAACCGGGGCGAAACCTACGTCATAGAAGTCACCAACAAGCGCAGCGACGGCACGCGTTTTCCGGTCGAAGTGCATTCCGCGGGTTTCATGCAGGACGGCAAGCGCTGCATCGTCGCCGTGGCGCGCGACCTCAGCGCGCGATGGCATGCGGAATCGCGTTACCGGCTGCTGATGGAATCGATCGACAAGGGCGTGATCCTGTTCGATCGCAATCTCGAAGTCGTGTCCGCCAATCCCTCCGCGCATCGCATGCTCGGCATCTCGCGCGGCATTCCAGGCCTGGTGAAGGGCGGCGAGTGGATCATTGTCGACGAACATGGACAGCCGATGAGTCCGGACGACTGGCCCACCACGCGCGCGCTACGCAGCGGGCAGTCCATCGGCAGCACGTTGATCGGCCTTTATCACAAGCCATCCAGCCGCATGACGTGGATTTCGGCAGACAACGTGCCGGTGTTCTCGCCCGATTGCGACCAGGCCGACCACGTCTTCGCCATGTTCAGCGACGTGACTTCGCTGAAACGCGACAACGCGTTGTTCGACCGTGTGCAATCGCTCGCGCACATCGGTGGCTGGGAATGGGATGCGGGGTGCGGCAAGTTGTATCTCACCGATGAAGCAAGCCACATCCTCGGGCAGCCACAATCGCCGGCCACGCTGGATGACATGCTTGCCTGCATGTGCGAACCCGACCGGGCGCGCCTGCGCGCAGCCATTGACGACCTCGGCGCGGACGCAGGTGGTTTCACGCTCGAAGTGCAGGGGCTGCGTGCCGATGGACGCGATTTCTGGGCGCGTGTCATCGGCCAGGGCGATCACGGTGATCCTGCCACGCGCATCACCGGCACGCTGCAGGACATCACCGAGCGCAAGCGTGCCGAGGACGTGTTGCGCATCCAGGCGCGCACCGATCCCCTGACCGGACTGATGAACCGTGACGCGCTGCTTGGCGAACTCGGTGCGATGCTCGGCGATCCGGCACGCGCCGAGCTTGCGGTGCTGTACATCGACCTCGACCGCTTCAAGACCATCAACGACGTGTTCGGTCATGCGGCCGGCGATGAATTGCTGATCAACGCGGCGCAGCGCATCCACGGCGCGATCTCGGGCGAAGGCTCGATCGCGCGCTTCGGCGGCGACGAATTTCTTGCCGTCTGCGCAACTGGGGACGATCCGGAGCGTCCGCAGCGGCTGGCCGAGCGCGTGCTCGCCTCCTTCGCACCAAGCTTCGAATTCGGCAATGACGAATTCGCCATCACGGCCAGCATCGGCATCGCGCGCACGCCCACCGACGGCTTGCGTCCGCAGGAACTCATCCAGAACGCGGATGCGGCGATGTACGACAGCAAGCGCCGCACGCGCAATGGCTGGCAGGCATTCACGCCGGACCTCGCGCAGCGGCAGCATGATCGCCTGCAGATCGAGACGCAGCTGCGGTGCGCGGCCGACAACGGTGAGTTCCATCTTGTGTACCAGCCGCAAGTAGATCTGCGCGATGGTCGCATCGTCGCGGCAGAAGCACTGATCCGTTGGGACAGCCACCAGCTTGGCGAACTGCGTCCCGACATCTTCATCAGCCACGCTGAGAACACCGGCGACATCGTGCGCATCGGCGCATGGGTGCTGCGCGAAGCTTGCAGGCAGGTGGATGCGTGGCGGCAACAGGGGCACGGCATCGTCCGCGTCGCAATCAACGTGTCGTACCGGCAATTCCTTGCAGAAGACCTGGTGCGTCGCGTGCGCGAAGCGCTGGATGAATTCGCGTTGCCCGGCTCGGCGCTGGAACTTGAGTTCACCGAGCGCGTGCTGATCGAGGACTCTGCAGACACCATCCTCGCGCTGGAAAAGCTGCGCACGATGGGTGTGCTGCTGGCGATAGACGATTTTGGCGAGGGTTACAGCGCGCTCAATTACCTGCGTCGCCTGCCGATTCATGGACTCAAGCTCAGTCAGTTGTTCGTCGGCGGCGTGCCGGGCAATCCCTCGGATGTCGCGGTCTGTCGGGCGGTTTCGGCCATCGCCAGCAGCCTCGGGCTTGGATTGGTGGCCGAAGGCGTGGAGTCGGAACTGCAGCGGCAGTTCCTGCTGCAGATCGGCGTTCCCGTGGGGCAGGGTTTCCTGTTCGCGCCGGGCCTGAGCCCCTATGAATTCGCGATGCGGCTGGAGCTAGCTCACAAAGACGAGGCAGGAAAAAGCGGCACACACGAAAGTGGCGCGCAGGAAGCCACCGTGCATGTCCGATAACGCTGCTCACTTCCTGATCCGCCTGGTGCACGCATCCGACGACGACGCCCTCGCCGCGATCATTCGCCGCGTCATGCCGGAATTCGGTGCGATCGGCGACGGGTTCGCCATCAACGATCCGGAAGTGGACTGGATCAGCCGCGCGTATTCCGCGCCGCGTTCGGCGTATTTCGTGGTCGAACGCGATGGCGTGATCGAAGGCGGCGGTGGCGTCGCTCCGCTCACAGGCGGTGACGCCGGCACCTGCGAACTGCGCAAGATGTATTTCCTGCCGACCTTACGCGGTCTGGGGGCAGGCACGGCGCTGATGGCGCGTTGCCTGGGTGCCGCGCGCGATTTAGGGTTCAGCCAGTGCTATCTCGAAACCCTGGGCGGCATGGATGCGGCCATGAAGTTATATGAGCGCACGGGTTTCCGGCGCATCGGCGCGGCGCTGGGCGACACCGGCCACGGCGGCTGCAACACGTTCTATCTGATGGATCTGTAGGAGCGCCTCTTAGGTGCGATGTAGCGCTACCGGGACGCTATCGCGCCTAAGAGGCGCTCCTACAAGTTAACCAGCTTGTTAAAATCCACCGATTGCATTTTCGGAAGGCCCTCATGCAACTCAACAATGTCCGCGCCATCGTCACCGGGGGCGTCTCCGGCCTTGGCCTTGCCGTCGCGCAACACCTCGTCCGCAACGGCGGCAAAGTCGCGCTGTTCGACGTCAACGACGACAAAGGCGCGGCCGCCGTCGCGGAACTCGGCGAAGGCAATGCACGCTACTTCCGGACCGACGTCACCAGCGAGGACGGCGTTGTCGCCAACGTCGATGCGGCGAAAGAATTCCTGGATGGCCTCAATGCCGCGATCAACTGCGCCGGCATCCTCGGCGCGGGCCGCATGCTGGGACGTGACGGCGCGATGCCGCTCAAGAACTTTGCAGGCACGGTGATGGTGAATCTCATCGGCAGCTTCAACGTCGCCAAGGCCGCGGCGGCGCTGATGCAGCACAACGAGGCGGGCGACGACGGCGAGCGCGGCGTGATCGTCAACACGGCATCCGTCGCGGCGTATGAAGGCCAGATCGGACAAGCTGCTTATTCGGCGTCAAAGGGCGGGGTGGTTGCCATGACCTTGCCGATGGCGCGCGAGTTATCGCGTTTTGGCATCCGTGTCATGACCATCGCGCCCGGCATCTTCTGGACGCCGATGGTGGATGGCATGCCGGACGATGTGCAGAAATCACTCAGCGCGTCGATCCCGTTTCCTTCGCGGCTCGGCCAACCGGAAGAGTTCGCGGATCTTGTCGCCTACATTCTCGGCAACCGCTACCTCAATGGCGAAACCATCCGCCTCGATGGCGCGACGCGGTTGGCGCCGAAATAGATCCGCCCGTGAGGGAGGGACGGAAGTCGCGACAGCACTCCGCAGAACAACGTCGCGACTTCCGTCGCTCCCACAATTGCGGAAACAAGCCCTCGCGATTCAAGCCTTCCCCGTTATCGATTTCCCACCTTTATTCCCGGTCTCAAATGAAAGCCTACGACATCAAAAAAGGTAACGTCGTCGAACACAACGGCACCGTTTACCAAGTCCGCGACATCGAACGCAGCTCGCCACAAGGGCGCGGTGGCAGCCTCAAGTTGCGCTTCACCCTGTACAGCGTGCCCGGGGGCAACAAGTATGACCTGAGCCTCGGTAGCGATGACGACTTGAAAGAAGTCGAACTCTCCCGCCGCCAAGCCACGTTCTCGTACAAGGACGGCGACGCGTTCGTGTTCCTCGACGACGAGGACTACACGCCTTATGCACTCGACGGCAACGTCGTTGGCGAGGATGCCGGCTACATCAGCGACGGCCTGGCTGGTTGCTACATCCAGATCATCGACGGCATTCCGGTGGCGTTGCAGCTGCCGCAGAACGTGGTGCTCGAAGTGGTCGACACGCCGCCGGAACTCAAAGGTGGTACGGCGACCAAACGTCCCAAGCCCGCACGCCTCAGCACCGGCCTGGAAATC
>JALYOU010000162.1 GCA_030856725.1 Pseudomonadota bacterium | reverse complement strand
CGGGTCGCCGTGCATTTCAATGACGCCGGCCGGCAGAGCGACGTCGAGACGCTGCCTGCGCGCATCCATCGCCGGCCTGCAGGCGCCCACCGTATCCTCGATGATGTCGGCCAGTTCGATCGGCCGGAACTCGATCCGCAACTTGCCGGTCTTCGTGCGCGACACGTCGAGCAAGTCGCTGACCATGCGTGTCATGTGCGTCACTTGACGCTCGATCATGGCTTGCAGCCGCGGCAGCTTTGTTTCGTCGGAGTGGATACGCCCCAGCAGTTCCGCCGCAATGCGTAGCGGAGTCAGCGGATTGCGCAGCTCATGCGCAAGCACCGCCAGATAGCCTTCCTGCTGCCGACGTGCAAGTTCGGCTTCAGCTTGCAAGTCCTGCGCGTGGAGCGCGGCCACCAGCAACTGCTGGTTGACCTCCTGCATTTGCGCCTGCTCAGCCACGGCCTGCTGGCGATAGGCCTGCCGGCGCGAGGCGCCGCCTGATGCTGGCGGCGGCTTGGCACCTGCGTGCCCGGGTGCCTCGCCATGGAACACATGACGTCCGCGCCCAGCCCGCTTGGCGCGGTACATCGCGGCATCCGCGCGCGCGATGAGCGTGTCGGCGTCATCGCCATCGTCGGGGTAGAGGCTGATGCCGATGCTCGCATTGAGTTGCAGCGCATGTCCGTGCGCGCGATACGGGGCGCCGAGCGTCGCGATGACCTTGTCGGCGACCAGCGCGGCGTCGGCGGCCTCCGACACCTCGTCGAGCAGGATCAGGAATTCATCGCCCCCATGACGGCTGACGGTGTCCGCGTCACGTATCGAGGCGGCAAGGCAATGCGCTGCGTGTTTCAGCACGTCGTCGCCGACTGCGTGACCGAACGTGTCGTTGATCCGCTTGAAATCGTCGAGGTCGACGAACAGCAGCGCCAGCCGGGACTCATGGCGGCGCGCATTGGCGATGGCGTGCGTCAACCGGTCGTGCAGCAGCACGCGATTGGGCAGCCCGGTCAACACCTCGAGCTCGGCCGACCGCGACACCTCCTCCAGCCTCCGCGCGGCGGCTTCTGCCACGGCCTGGGCGCGCAAGGTGGCGATGACCAGTTGCTCGTTGGCCTGCACAAGCGGGGCCGCCTGCGGGCCGGCAAGACGATGCTCGGACGCGACGATTTCCTCGTGCAGGCGCCCCAGTTGCTCACGCGCCGTCCCGATCTGCACCGTCAGGCGTGCGAGTTCGCGGGCGGCTTGTTCCGCTGCCTTTGCGTTGCGTTCGAGCGATGCGCTCATGGTTCCTGTTCCCCCGGTGAGCCGATCATGTCCCGCCCGTGCGCTTGGCCCTGCCCGCAGTGTCCACCCGCTGCGGCCTGCCGCCAAGCAGTCCCTCCAGGTCGGTCAACTTCGCGCCCATCTGGATGCCATCGCCGTCGATGCTGTACTCGCGCAGTTCGTTGGAGTGCTCGCTGCCGCGCACCTTGACCACCGCCAGCATGCGCAGCAGGCAACTCTCGACCTCCATGTAGCGCTGCACGATGATCGCGTCGGTCATGAACGCGGCGCCGTAGGGGCTGAAGCGCAGGTCGGTGTAGCGGTCTTCCAGTTCGGACGTCATCAACACCGTAATGCCCGCGCCCGCCAGCGCAGCGATCAAGCGTGCGAGGTTCTCGCGGAAATCCTCGAGGAAGGTCGGCGCCAGGGACAGCTCAAACCCAGACAGCGAATCGATCACCACCCGGGTGGCCTTGAGCCGCGTGATCTCCGCCAGCAGCAGCTGTACGACCTCGTCGATTGACAAATCCGGCGCATGGCTGTCCACCAGGCCGACGCTGCCGTTTGCGATCAGGTCTGCCACCAGGCGGTGCCGCGAACGGTTGGGATGCTGCTCGAATGTCGCGATGACCCCGGTCTCGCCGCAGCGCGCGCCCTCGGCGAGGAAGGTCGCGGCCAGGACACTCTTGCCGGATCCCGACGGCCCTGCCACCAGCACCGAATGCCCGCGCGGCAGGCCACCGCCCAGCATCTCGTCGAGCGCTGGCACGCCCATCAGCACGCGGCCGCTGGGCGGGGGTTCGGCCGTCTTGGCGACCGCAAGCGCGGAAGCGGGAGCGAACACCCTGATGCCGGTCGAGTCGATGCGGAAGGTGTGAAGCCCCGGCAAGATCGCCTGCCCGCGCATCTTCTGGATCTCGATCTTGCGGACCATGGAGTTGCGCTGCACGCTCTGCTGCAGGCAGATCACCCCGTCGGAGACGGTGTGCACCGGGTTGCACACGGTATCG
>JALYOU010000161.1 GCA_030856725.1 Pseudomonadota bacterium | reverse complement strand
AGCCCTCGGTTTGCCGGTCGAGGAAATCTTCCATCTGCAACGCTTCGGCAAGCACCCGCGTGCGGTCGGCGATCTGCGCTTTCGACAGGCCGTGCAACTCGCCAAAGTAGGTGATGTTCTCGCGCGCAGTGAGTCGCTTGTAGACGCCGCGCGCATCGGGCAGCACGCCCAGCGCGCGTCGCACCGCCGCGGCATCGACAGCCGGATCGATGTCATCGACCAGCACCCGCCCCTGATCAGGCGACATCAGCGTGTACAGCATGCGCAACGTGGTGGTCTTGCCCGCGCCGTTCGGCCCGAGCAGCCCCGTGATTTCCCCATCGCGCGCTTCGAAGCCAACGCCAGCGACGGCGTTCACCAGGCCGGTCTTGGTCTTGAAGGATTTATGCAGGTTGTCGGCAGTGATCATGGTTCCCATCCGTTGAAGCTGGTGAACGGCGGCACATAGGCCAGCGTGTCGAGACACTTGGCATCGAGCGCCTTCGCGTCGACGTTGTCGAGAAATTGCGCGAGCAGTTTCGGCATGCAGCCCGCGCCGATGACGTTGTGGCCCTGGCCGCGCAACACGAGATGACGGCCGTTTGGCAGGTGCTTGACGACATCGTCGCCATAGCGCGGCGGCGTGACCGGATCGTATTCGCCCGACATCAGCAACGCCGGGACCTTGGTCGCGAGCGGTGCGTGAAAATCTGCGGGCGCGTTGCCTTTCGGCCACACGTTGCACTGCGCGGCCAGAAAATCGACAAGATTGTTGCCAAGCAGCGTGCCGACGCCATTGGGATCGGCACGCATCTGGCTCCCGTCCTCGGTGCACAACACTGACAGTTGCATGCCCATCGCCATTGCTTCTTCCAGTTCAGACGTCAGCATTTTCGACAGCGACATCAGGCCTTCGTAATGGCCGCGATTGGCGTCGTCGATCATGATCGGCAACAGCGCCGCGGCCATCGGCATGTACGCGTACATGCGCACCAGGCCGATCACGTGCGCCGGCTCCAGCCGTTCTTCGCGCACGGCGCCGGTGGTGGCGTCGCGGTACGACACCAGTGGCGGATCGGCTTCGAGTTTCGCAATCAGGCTGTCGAGCTGCGTGCGCGGATCACCGAGCTTGGTCTTGCACGCCGCGTCCCTCGTGCAGCGACCGAACTGCAGCACCAGCGCATCATCAAGATTACGCGCGAATATGCCGCCGAGGTACAACGCGTTGGGCGCGACCGAATCGAGCACGATGCTGCGCGTCGTGGACGGATGGCGCATGGCGTACTGCTGCGCGACACGCGTGCCATAGGAGACGCCTACGAGGTTGATGTGTGCTGCGCCGATCGACTTGCGCACGCTGTCGAGATCGCGCACCGCATCGGTGGTGGTGTAGTAGCGAAGATCGGCGCGTTTGCCGAGCGCGTTCGAGCAGGTCGTTGCCTGCTGCGCCGCGAGTTCGGGAGTGGGTTCGACCGCGTCATCGCCGGACTTGCAGTTGAGCGGATTGGATTCGCCAGTGCCACGCTGGTCGACCAGGATCACGTGGCGGTGCTTGCGTGCTTCCTTGAACGCCGCATCGAGTTGCGGATAGGTCGCCACCGCCGCCTGGCCGGGGCCGCCGGCGAGGAAAAAGATCGGATCAGGTTCGACTTCCGCGTCATTGGTTGCCGGCAGCCACGCGATGTTGAGTGCGATCTTGCGGCCGTTGGGCGCCGCCGGATTCTCGGGCACGGACAGCATGGTGCAGTGCGCTTCGATGGCATCGCTGGCGAACGGCGAATCCAGCGAACAGGCCTTGAACGACAGCGAGCCCAGCTTGGTGGGTGCTGCGGGCGGGGTGACTTCGGCAGCGGGGCTGCTGCGGGTGGTCGCAGCGCGATCGCCGTCCGCGCGCTGCGCGAAATAGCGGTAGCCCAGCGCGCCGACGACGATCAGCAGAGCGAGGATGATGCGGATTTTTCGGGACATGGATGGAAATTTTCCGTGCAGTGCGTTTGGAGGGACATCAGGAGGACAGACGTGTCATCGCGATCGATGTGACCGGTGACGAACAATTCAGGCCCGCTCGGTGAAAAGAAAGATCTGTTCGATCGGTTTTTTGAACAGCTGCGCGATGCGGAACGCCAACGGCAGGCTTGGATCGTACTTGCCCGTTTCGATCGCATTGATGGTTTGCCGCGAGACCTCCAGTTGTTCGGCCAGCTCGCCCTGCGACCAGCCAAGATGCTCACGCAATTCGCGCACGCGACTTAGCATGCGCTCACCCATACCGCCGGCTGACGACGACCTTGGCCAAGCCATAACTCAGGGAAATCAGCGGGAACACCCAGATCATGGCCACACCGGAGGCGACGTCGATCACCGCTGCCAGCTGCAGGAAGCCGGCGGACATGTACACCATCGCGACGCACGCGGTGGCCATGCTGACCGCCTCCAGCTCGATGCGGCGCTGCATTTCATCGGCATCGCGGATGTAGCGCACGATCGCGCGCAACCCCAGAGCGATCGGGAGCGCCGGCAGTAGCGCGATCACGGCGCGCAGGCCCAGCGGCCCATCAATGCGCTTGAGCAGCCACATCGACAGAAGCAGAACGAGCGCGTACGCGACCATCGCCGGCAGGAACTCCCGCAGGTAGCGGCGGTGCAGGGCGGGCGCGGCGACCTCACACGCGTCCGGCAGGCGCCAACGCAGCAACGCCGCCAGCAACGCGCCGCACGCCAGGCCATACAACAGGCCTTGCAACATCTCCGGCAGTGTCATCACCAGTGGCAGCACCACCGCGGCCAGAAGCAGCAGACCGGCCAGGGCAAACAGCATGCGGGGTTTCAGTGACACGTGTTTTCTTCTGTCAAGGCTGCTTGACAGGCAAGATAATGCGCACCATCAGCCCTGTCAAGTGACCTTGTCACCATGGCCGCGTTCTATTTGCTGCTGACGTACTTTTCGCGGCGAATCTGCGGCACCGGCAAACCGTGTCCCTTCAGCACCTCGAAACATGCATCGACCATGTTCGGATTGCCGCACAGATAGGCGATGTCGGTTTCCGCTTTCGGTGCCAACTCGTCGAGGAACTGCTGCACATAGCCCTGCCGCACATCGGCATGTGGAATTTCGGGCAGCTCGCGCGAGAAACACGGTACGAATCGGAAATTGCCCGGATGCGCATCGGCGAACGCACGAAACTCGTCGCCGTACAGCAGTTCGACCGGCGTGCGCGCGCCGAACAGCAGCACCACCTCGA
>JALYOU010000144.1 GCA_030856725.1 Pseudomonadota bacterium | reverse complement strand
ATCTACGGCTTCCCTTACGCGATCGTCGACGGGACCCAGCCCAAATTGGCCGTCACCTTCAATTACTGGGACGAAAGCGACGGTGTTGATCCAGCGACCGGGCAAGGCGTTCCGTTTTATCCCATTCCCGCGCAGGCCATCACCCAACCGCATTGGGTGGAAGGCGGTCCACCCGGCAATGTCGATGCGCGCTCCAGCAGCGATCGCCATCTGCTGATGATCGATTGCAGCAACAACCATCTGTACGAACTGGTCGCCGTCTATAACAACGCGGGCAAGTGGATCGCGGGTTCCGGTGCGTTCTTCGACATGAATCGCAATGCCCGCCGGCCCGAAGGTTGGACGTCCGCCGATGCGTCGGGCATGGCGATTTTCCCCGGCCTCGTGCGCTATGACGAAGCCGCGAACGCGGCAGTAAGCGAGATCAAGCATGCGTTCCGGGTGACCGTGCGCGCGACCAATGGCTACGTCTACCCGGCCTCTCACGTCGCAGGCTCGACTTCGGGGGCGCTTCCCCTGGGTGCGCGATTGCGGCTTAAGACCAGCGTCAATGGGGTCGATCCGGCGCTACGCAGCACCGACCCGACGGCGCGCAAGATCTTCCGCGCGATGCAGAAGTACGGGTTGATCGTGGCCGACAACGGCTCGGACATGTATATCTCCGGCACCTTCGACACGCGATGGAACAACAGTGTCCTCAACCCCGCCTTCTCGACCGTCAAGGCCGGCGATTTCGAGGTCATCCAGCGTGGCTGGACGCCCGCCTCCCCTCCACCTCCGCCTCCGCCTCCGCCGGCAGCGCCAGCGCTCAGCGCGGTCAATGCGAGCCCGAACCCGGTGACGGGCGGCGCTTCGTCCACTGGCACAGTCACGCTGGACGCGGCAGCACCTGCCAACGGCGCACAGGTCTCCCTGTCCAGCCCGATTTCGACCTTCTCCGTACCGGCCAGCGTCACGGTGACGCAGGGATCGCAGTCCGCCAACTTCCCGATCACGACATCCCCGGTGTCCACCACGACCAGTGGAACGCTTTCGGCCGCGTATAACGGCGTGACAAAAACAACGACGTTTACGGTCAATCCGGCGTCCGCCCCCCCGCCGCCGCCCTCGCCCGCATCGCTCTCGATTGCCGATGTCCAAGTCGCCGAGGGCAAGCAAGCCACTTTCATGGTCAGACTGTCGCGGGCGTTGTCGAACGCAGTGACCTACACCGTCGCTACCGCGAATGGCACTGCCACCGCGGGCAGTGACTATTTCGCCCGCAGCCGGGCACACACCATTGCTGCCGGCCAGACCAGCAAAGCGTTCACCGTCAACACCAGGGACGACAGGGCGAGAGAGGCCAACGAAACCTTCACCGTCAACCTTAGCGGCGTGACCGGTGCCACAGTCGCTGACGGCCAAGCGACTGGCACGATCCTCGACAACGACTGATGCCGATGCCACGAAGCTGCTCAAACGACCCGATACCTTGTCTTCATTAATAACAAGCACCCGCCTGTGCCGTTGACGACGCTACGGGTGGGCTACCGGCTTGTATTGGTTGGTCTGTCGACGGAAATGCTGCATGCCCTGCTCAGTCGGGCCAAGGCACACGCACCCACATTGATCGAAACCTCCGAAGATGCTTTTTCGTAGGGCGGAATCGACGCAGTCGCCTCCGCCGCATGTGGTGAAGCAACATCGGATTTGATCGACACAATGCAAGACGATCGGGACGACGTTCGGCGGAAGCCGGTGTGCGGATTCCGCGTTATGGATGACGTGATCGTTATTGAAGCCATAAAAAACCGGAGCCGCTTCCGCGGCCCCGGCCTGCATATCTTGAAACTTTGAAAGCTTACGAGCGCACAGGCACCAGCGTAATTTCCACGCGGCGATTCTGCGCCTTGCCACCCGCGGTGGTGTTGCTCGCGATCGGACGCGTTTCGCCGGCGCCGACTTCGATGAAGCGGTCGGGCATCAAGCTGGCGCGGGTCTTGAGGTAGCTGCTGACCGCGATGGCGCGGCGCTCCGACAAACCCTGGTTGTAGGCATCGGTGCCGTCGCTATCGGTATGGCCGGCGACTTCGACGATGGTCTGGTTGTACTCGCGCAAAGTATTGGCGACGTTGTCCAGCACCGGGTAGAACTGCGGCGTGATCGTGTAGCTGTCGGTGGCAAACGTGATGGCGCCCGGCATGTTGAGCGTGATGTTGTCACCTTGGCGAATCACGTCCACTCCGGTGCCGGCCATCTGGTCACGCAAGGCACGTTCCTGGCGATCCTGATACGCACCCACGCCCGCACCTGCCAGCCCGCCGACGCCAGCGCCGACCATGGCGCGCTGGCGGCGTTCGGTCGCGTCGTCGCCACTGAGCAGGCCCGCAGCCGCACCGATAGCGGCGCCGATGAAAGCACCGCGTTGCGTGCGGTTGGGATCGTCCGGCGCCGTGGTCTGGCCGGTGTAAGTCGCGCAGCCCGCTGCAATCAACGTCGCGGCCATGGCAGTTGCGATTACGGTCTTCTTGAAGATCGTCATAGTTTTCTCCTCGTCTGTGTGTGTAGCAGAACGGGTGACAAGCTAATCATGCGAGCGTCGCCGACAGGTGACGGCAGGCCTAACGAATGAACGTCGCGGTTTGGCTGTTCAGGCGGCGGCAGGGCATTGGCCTGCATTAGCTAGGCGTCATGCCGCAGTGCATCACTCTTCGATGAAACGTACGCGCCGCGTGATCGAGCAGATCAATTCATAACCGATGGTTCCGGCCGCTGCGCCCACAACTTCGACGGGCAATTCCGGACCCCACAACATCACCGGATCCCCGGGTTGCGCATGCGGCTGGTCGCGCAGGTCAATCGTCATCAGGTCCATCGAAACGCGCCCGATGATGTCCGCACGCTCGCCGTTCACCAGAACCGGCGTGCCTGCAGGTGCATGCCGCGGATAGCCGTCTCCATAACCAATCGCGGCGATACCAACCGGCATGTCCTCGGGACATTGCCAAGTTGCGCCGTAACCAATGCATTCGCCCTTGCTGATACGGTTGACGGCGAGCAGTTTCGTCGAGAGCGTCATTGCAGGTTGCAGTCCGAACTCCGCACCGGGCTTGCCTTCCACCGCGGAAACGCCATACAGCGCGCCACCTGGACGCACCCAGTCGCCATGTGTATCGGGCCAGCCCAGTACAGCGGCGGAGTTGGCAAGCGAACGAGGGCCTGCAAGGCCACTCGTGGCTTCAGCGAAAACGCGCATCTGCTCGCGTGTCTGCGGCTTGTCGAACTCATCGGAACTGGAGAAATGGTTCATCAGCACGATGTCTTTAGAGACAACCGACAGGGCTGACAAACGCGCGTACGCATCGCGGACGTCGTCCGGAGCGAACCCGAGACGATGCATTCCGGTATCGACCTTCAACCAGCATCGGATCGGATTACCCTCGACTGCCTGCTCCAGCATTGCCAGCTGCGCAGCATGGTGGACGACAGTTTCGACGTTGAGACGCCGCAGCTGCGGTAGGTCGTCGGGGTCATCGAAACCCGACAGCAGTACGATTGGTTGCGACAGCCCGACCGCGCGCAGGCGTTCCGCATCCGACAGCGACGCGACGCCGAAGGCATCGGCACCCTCCAGCGCACGCGCCACGCGTTCGAGGCCATGCCCGTATCCGTCCGCCTTGACCACAGCCATGACGCGGCTGTTGCGCGCGCGTGTCCGCACCACGCCCAGGTTGTGGCGCAGTGCATCGGTGTGAATGGTTGCAGAGGTGGGACGGGCCATGCGGCCTATTGTAATGAGCACCCGGACGCCGATGCTGACGAAACAGGAGTGCGCTTACCTGACTGCAGCGGTTTGCACGGTGGTCATCGCATCGGTCGACTCGAGATCACTTGCCAGCCGCAACCTCGCAACCCCATGCCCACCTTCGGCAAGGTAATCCAGCCATTTGCTCAAAAAAGTATTCATCCGCAACCGGTGGCCGATCACCGCCTCGGCCGGCGGATACATGCCGATGACATCCTGCCAGCGACGGCCCACGTAGCAGTGCGTCGCCTCAGCCTGCCGTGCATCACGGTACAAGCGGATGAACGCGGACGGATCAGGTTCGCCCGTCTGTGGATCGCGCACGCCATAGGTCATGCGCAATTCGGTCGTGAACCGATGCTGTTCGATGATGTCGAGCCGCAGGTCGAGGCCATCGCCGATGCTGGAAACATGTATCCCCGGAACTAGATCGGCCGGCTCGAACAGACG
Organism: Pseudomonadota bacterium; assembly: GCA_030856725.1. Taxonomy (GTDB): domain Bacteria; phylum Pseudomonadota; class Gammaproteobacteria; order Xanthomonadales; family Xanthomonadaceae; genus JALYOU01. Next base: position 5,254 of record JALYOU010000144.1, on the reverse strand, counting down.
CGTCAGCTTGCTGAAGTTCTCCGCGTACAAACCCATCAGCCAGCCGAAACGGCTGATGCGTGGGATGCGGGCGATGCGGGCGACAGTGGTGGTCATGGCCCGATCCTACACGCGAAAAATACTTCGCGGCAGCATTGACGAATGCCGCTGACGCGCCTAACGTGATGGTCTCCGCCAACCAGTGGTCGGTTCGCGCGATCAGGTTTCGTTCACTCTCGAAACTTCCTGTCAGAACATCTCGCGGTGAATCCCCAGGGCGGCCAGCACTTTGCTGGAGATCTCCTCGATGGATGTATGCGTGGTGCTCAGCGTCGGGATGCGTTCGGCGCGGAACAATGATTCGGCTGCGGCCACTTCGCGCTTGCAGGTTTCCAGTTCCGCATAACGCGAATTCGGACGTCGCTCCTGACGGATCTGCTGCAGGCGATTCGGATCGATGGTGAGCCCGAACAGTTTCGCGCGATGCGCCTGCAAGCGCTTGGGCAGGCGATCGTGTTCGAGGTCTTCCTCGGTCAACGGGTAATTCGCCGCACGCACGCCGTAATGCAACGCGAGATACACACACGTTGGCGTCTTGCCCGCGCGTGACACCGCTACCAGAATCAGGTCGGCTTCGTTGTAATCGATACTCATCCCGTCGTCGTGGGTCAGTGCGAAGTTCATCGCATTGATGCGGCGATGGTAGGCCTCGAAATCGGCCATGCCATGGGCCTGTCCCACACGGGACTGGCGCTGGGTACCCAGCTCGCGCTCCATCGGTTCGATGAAAGGCGCGAAGACATCCAGCATCAACGCGCCACTTTCGGCGACGATCGCGCTGAGCGTGGGATCCACGCATGAGTTCACTACGACCGGCCGCACGCCATGGCGCTCGCCGGCGGCCTTGATGACACCCGCGGCCTCCAGCGCCTTGTCGGGAGTATCGACGAAGGAAATGCGGTCGGTGACGAAACGGTGATCGGTGAACTGCGTCAGCAGGCTGTGGCCGATGGTCTCGGCGGTAATACCGGTGCCATCGGAAACGTAGAACACCGGGCGCAGTACGGACATTCGATCCACTCCATGCAATAGAGGTTGCTAAAATACGGGCTTGGCCGGCTCCTGTCCGGCCTTCCCCCGTTGCGATCCCGATCTTCCCCGGAAATTCCCTGGAGTGACCGTCCTTTGAGCGCCAACATCCTGTGGCTGCACGACCTGCGCCTGACCGACCTTGCGCAGGTCGGCGGCAAGAATTCCTCGCTCGGCGAGATGATCGGCAATCTTGCCAAGCTCGGTGTCTCGGTGCCCGGTGGTTTCGCGACCACGGCCGACGCGTTCAAGGCGTTCATCGCGCATAACGACCTGCATCAGCGCATTTTCGACCGGTTGGCACCGCTTGACGTGGAAGACGTGGCGGCATTGACAGCAGCCGGTGGCGAAATCCGCGGTTGGGTAATCGATGCACCGCTGCAACCGGATCTGGATGCGGATATCCGTACCGCGTATCACAAGCTCGCGAATGAAAATGGCGGCGGCGACATTGCAGTAGCCGTACGTTCCTCTGCAACCGCCGAAGATCTGCCGGATGCCAGTTTCGCCGGCCAGCAGGAAACATTTCTCAACGTGACCGGCGAACACGACGTCGTGCGCAAGGTCAAGGAAGTGTTCGCGTCGCTGTACAACGATCGCGCCATCGCCTATCGCGTGCACCATGGTTTCAAACATGAGGACGTATTCCTGTCGTCCGGCGTGCAGTTGATGGTGCGTTCGGACGTAGGCAGTTCCGGCGTGCTGTTCACTCTGGACACTGAATCGGGTTTCCGCGAAGTGGTATTCATCACGTCGAGCTACGGCCTCGGCGAGAACGTCGTGCAAGGCGCGGTCAATCCCGATGAGTTCTACGTCTACAAGCCCACCTTGTCGCAGGGAAAGCCGGCGATCCTGCGCCGCTCGCTTGGCAGCAAACAGATCCGCATGGTGTATTCGGATGCACTTGGTGAGCGCGTGCGCAATGAGGACACACCGACGGAACTGCGCCAGAAGTTCTCGATTTCCGACGATGACGTGCATGAACTTGCACGCCAGGCGTTGACCATCGAAAAGCATTACCAGCGGCCGATGGATATCGAGTGGGCGAAGGATGGTGTCAGCGGCAAGCTTTTCATCGTGCAGGCGCGACCTGAAACGGTGAAATCGCGCGGGCATACGACACAGATCGAGCGCTTCCATCTGCAGGAGCGCGGCCCGGTGATTGCGGAAGGCCGCGCCATCGGCCAGAAGATCGGCAGTGGCACCGCGCGCGTCGTGCGCTCGCTGGCCGACATGGCGCGCGTGCAACCCGGCGACGTACTCGTCGCCGACATGACCGATCCCGACTGGGAGCCGGTGATGAAGCGCGCCGCGGCTATCGTCACCAATCGCGGCGGCCGCACCTGCCACGCGGCGATCATCGCGCGTGAGCTGGGCGTGCCAGCGGTAGTCGGCACCGGCAATGCGCTCGACACGATCGTCGATGGCGACGACGTCACCATCAGTTGCTCCGAAGGCGATACCGGTTTCATCTACTCAGGCCGCCTGCCCTTTGAGCGCATCACCACCGACCTGCAGAACATGCCGCCGGCGCCGCTCAAGATCATGATGAATGTCGCCAATCCGGAACGCGCGTTCGATTTCGCAATGCTGCCGAATGCCGGCATCGGCCTTGCGCGACTGGAAATGATCATTGCCAGCCACATCGGCGTGCATCCCAAGGCGTTGTTGGAATACGACCAGCAGGATGCTGACACGAAGAAGAAGATCGACGCAAAGATGGCCGGCTATGCAAGTCCGGTCGATTTCTACGTCGATCGCCTTGCCGAAGGCATCGCCACGATCACGGCCTCGGTCGCGCCGCATCCGGTGATCGTGCGCCTGTCGGATTTCAAGTCGAACGAGTACGCCAACCTCATCGGCGGCACGCGTTACGAGCCGCACGAAGAAAATCCGATGATCGGCTTCCGTGGTGCCAGCCGTTATGTCGATGCGTCCTTCAAGGACGCCTTCGCGCTGGAATGCCGCGCGGTGCGCAAGGTGCGCGACGAGATGGGCCTGACCAACTGCTGGATCATGATCCCGTTCGTGCGCACGCCGGACGAAGGCCGTGCGGTGCTGCAGGTACTCGCCGAAAATGGCATCAGACAAGGTGAGGGTGACCTCAAGATCATCATGATGTGCGAGGTGCCGTCGAATGCTCTGCTGGCCGACGAATTCCTCGACATCTTCGACGGCTTTTCGATCGGCTCCAATGACCTGACCCAGCTCACGCTTGGGCTGGACCGCGATTCGGCGGTCGTCGCGCATCTGTTCGACGAGCGCGATCCGGCGGTCAAGAAATTGTTGTCGATGGCGATCAGCGCGGCGCGGGCCAAGGGCAAGTACGTGGGCATCTGCGGACAAGGCCCGTCGGATCACCCCGATCTTGCGATCTGGCTGATGGAGCAGGGAATCGAGTCGATGTCGCTGAATCCGGACACGGTGGTGGACACGTGGTTGCGGTTGGCGAAATCGAAGGCGGCTTGATGCGTATCACGGAACCAGTGCGTGTTACGCAACCAGCACCCCTACTTCGTCAACCCCGGGAAGGCGGGGACCCAGTGACTTTGCTTCTGTTGCTTCAAGTCACTGGGTTCCCGCCTTCCCGGGAATGACCGCAAAAAAGACGACTGCGGAAAGCTGTTTACTTCAACGTTGCGCCCGTTTGCGACAGCCACGGGTGAATCTCGCATTCAAGCCGCCCCGCCGCCACGGCCGGGTCGTCCTTGCACATCTTCTCCGCTGCAGTGCGATCGGCGACATCGAGAATGAAGATGCCACGCCAGTCGCCTTCATCGGCGAACGGGCCCGCAATCTGCAGCTGACCTGATTTGGCATAGGCCTCGATATTGGCCATGTGCCCGGCTTGCAGCTGTTTCGCAACGTCTGCAGGCTGGTCGCGTTTGGGACCGCGTTTCAACATCACGAACCAGTAATGCTTCAGCCCGGGCGGCAGTTGGGATGAGGCAGGCTTTGCTTCCGGTGCCGGCGATGGTCTGGTTTCCGCGGATGCGCATCCGGTGGAGATTGCCGCCGCCAGTGCAAACACGATCGTCTTCATGGTTGGATTCTCCCCGGTTCAGTCGCCTGCGCAAACGCACCCATCGAGACACGATAGTGGCGCAGTTCATCGATGGAATCGCGCACATCGCTGAGCGCGGTGTGGGTGGAAATCTTCTGCACGCCGCCCAGAACCTGCGGCGCCCAGCGCCGCGCGAGTTCCTTGAGCGTGCTGACGTCGAGATTCCGATAATGAAAGTGTTTTTCCAGCGCCGGCATCAAGCGATGCAGGAAGCGGCGATCCTGGCAGATGGAATTTCCGCACATCGGTGAAGTGTTGACCGGCACCCATTCCTTGAGGAAGGCCAGCGTCCTGGCTTCGGCATCGGCCAGCACCACGTTGCTTTCGATGACGCGCTGCCACAGTCCGGACTTGGTGTGCTGGTTGCGGTTCCAGTCGTCCATCGCCTCCAGCGCGACGAGCGGATGCACGATGGCGAGTTCCGGCCCTTCGGCCAGCACGTTGAGCTGCGAATCGGTGACGATGGTGGCGATCTCGATGATCGAGTCGTTGTCGGTATCGAGCCCGGTCATCTCCAGGTCGATCCAGATGAGCCGGCCTTCACAGGCGCGGTTGTCGTGGTTGCGGTTTTCACTGCTGATGCTGGCTGCCATGCGCTCGCGATCGTTGCCGGGTCGGCGCATCATATCCTCCAGCACGCCAGACGCGCAGCCCGATGCCGACCAATCCCGCTTTCGCCCACTACGCCGTATTGACCGCGATGCTCGCGCCGGCGTTTTTCCTCACCGCGACCGCGTCGTTACTGATGTCAGCGAACAACCGGTTGTCGCGCATCATCGATCGCTTGCGCGTGGTGCTCAAGGAACTGGAGGAAGCCGAGGATTCCGAATACCGGACAGTGCTTGAAAGGCGCATCCTGATCCAGCGCCGTCGCAGCCTGTTGATCCTGCGCGGCAGCCAGCTGCTATATGTTGCGATCAGCTGTTTCGTGGGCACCAGCCTGACCATCGCCGGTGATGTGTTCATCGGTTATCGCTTCGATATCGCGCCGACCGTACTCGCCGTATTCGGCGTGCTTGCGATGTTTGCCGCGAGTCTGCTGCTGGCGCGGGAAGCAACGCTTGCAGTCGCGACAGTCAATGAAGAGATGGATCATCGACACGCGATCGCGCGGATGCGCAA
>JALYOU010000132.1 GCA_030856725.1 Pseudomonadota bacterium | reverse complement strand
ACTGTGCGTCGTCCATCGCCGCGATCTGCTCCGCCTGAATGCATGTGAAGCAATGACGCGCCAGCAATGCGGCGAATTCGCTTTCGTTGGGCGTGAGGATGTCGGCGAGTGCAAGCAACGCTGCGGTGGTGTCGGCATTGGCGGGTGCGGGATTCAGCAGCGTGAGGCAACCCGCGTGGCGCGCCAGTTGCAGTGCATGCTTCACGGCATTGATCGGTGATTCGAGCTGGCTGACCATGACGCCTGCAGCGATGATCGCCCCGCGCTGGTCTGCAACGAATTCCCGAGACAACGCCGTATTCGCATCCGCACCGATGACGATGCTGTTGCGGCCTTGCGCATCGACAAAAATGCCGGCGGTACCAGTTGGCATGGCGCTGCGCGCGTCGTGCAGGGCAATGTTTTCAGCCGCGGCCAATGCCCGTGCCAGTTGTCCGCCGGCGTCTTCGCCCAGCGCGCACAGGAATGTCGTTGCAGCGCCTGCGCGCGCGGCGGCCATGGCCTGGTTGAAACCTTTGCCGCCGGGACCGCTGGCATAGGCGCCGTGCAGTGTTTCCCCGTCGGAAGGCAGGTGCGTGGCGGTCCACACATGATCGACATTGAACGAGCCGACCACCACCACGCGCGCGTCGTGCGCCGACATGACTCAGGGATTGCTGACGTCGGTCGGGCCGTGTTCGGGCACGAGCCGGTGTCCGCCGTCGCCAGTCTGATCGTGCTTGTGCTTGAACAACACGACGAAAGCTACCGTCATCGCCAACGCATACAGCGCGAACGCAGTCCAGATACCACGCCAGTCCTTGCTGCCATCGGCGGCCGTGTACCAGAGGTCGATGGCGTAACCGGCCACCAGGCTGCCCAGCACCGCGCCGATGCCGTTGGTCATCAGCATGAAAAGACCCTGCGCCGATGCGCGGATGCGCGGGTCGCTCTGCTGTTCGACGAACAGCGAGCCGGAGATGTTGAAGAAGTCGAACGCCATGCCATAGACGATGCACGACAGCACGATCATCCACAGCCCGGCGCCTGGATCGCCATAAGCGAACAGGCCAAAGCGCAGGAACCAAGCCAGCATGCTGATCGTCATCACCGTCTTGATGCCGAACCGCTTGAGGAAGAACGGGATGGCGAGGATGAACAGCGTTTCGGAAATCTGCGAGATCGACATGATGATCGCGGGGTACTTCACGGCGAGCGTGTCCGCGTACGCCGGCTGGCTGCCGAATTCCCCCAGAAAGGTACCGCCATATGCGTTGGTCAACTGCAACGCAGCGCCCAGCAGCATCGCGAAGATGAAGAACACCGCCATGTTGCGATCGCGGAACAACCGGAACGACGACAGTCCCAGCACATCGACCATGGAGCGGCTCTCCATCTGCGACATGCGCGGTGGCGCAGGCGGCAGTGTGAAGGCGTACACACCCAGCAGCAGCGACGCGCCGGCGGCGATGTAGAACTGGCCGGCCGAGGTTTCCAGCTGCAACAGGCTGGTGGTCCACAACGCGGCAATAAACCCGACCGTGCCCCAGACGCGGATCGGCGGGTAATCGCGGATCACATCCTGGCCGCTGGACTTGATCGCGTTGTAGGCGACCGCGATCGCGAGCGAGATCGTCGGCATGTAGCAGATCATGGTGGCCAGGATCAGCCAGAAGAACTGCTGCGGGTTGTCAGCAGTCGGCAGCAGGCACAGGAACACCGCGCCGAGGATGTGCAGGATGCCGTACAGGCGTTCTGCGTTGAGCCAGCGGTCGGCGACGATGCCCATCAGCGCGGGCATGAAAAGCGACGCGATGCCCATGGTCGAGAAGATCGCGCCGAAGCTGGTGCCCGACCAGCCGCGGTTCTCGAACCAGTAACGGCCGATGGTGATCAGCCACGCCCCCCAGATGAAGAACTGGAGGAAATTCATCACGATCAGGCGCAGCTTGAGACTCATGTCAGCGACTCCGTAGTGATGCCGTGGCCTTCAGAGCACTGACCGGTTGCTGCATTCATTCTCGACCCCTGACTGCGTGGTGTTTGTGGCAGCAGGGTATGGCAGGCTGGGGATGGCGGCAACCGCGTGGATGCGAGGGAAGTCCCCGAATGACGAACTGTTTCTGGAATGCAGTTGTTGACCCGTTCTTGCTTCGCTGCCTCGTCTGCCTCAACTCTCCCGCGCAATCACCCGGTTGCGCCCAGTCTGCTTGCCCTGTCGCAACCGACTATCCGCGCGCTTGAGCAATGCCGACAGTTCGGTGCCATCGGCCGGGCAACTCACCAGTCCTGCACTGAAGGTGACACGCTGCGGATCGGCGCCGCGTTCTGCGATGAAGGGCGCTTCGGCTACGGCGCGGCGCAGCATGTCCACGCGTTCCCACGCGCTGCCCATCGGCCTGCGCAGCAGCAGCACGAATTCCTCACCGCCCAGCCGCACCAGCCATTCGTTCTTTTCAATGTGGCCGAGAAGCACTTGCACGACGTGCACCAGCGCGCGATCACCGGCCTGGTGGCCGACTTCGTCGTTGATGCGCTTGAAATAATCCAGATCGATCAGCGCCAGCGACAGCGATGCGCCATCGTTGCGCGCCGCATCCACCAGGCGCGGGAAACGGTGCAGCAACCAGGTGCGGTTCGGCAACCGCGTCAGGCCGTCGGTGCCGGACATTTCCACCAGCCGTTGCATGCGGTACACGACCGTCGTGGTGATGAGGGTGAACACCGCCAGGATCACCAGCCGCTGCGTCTGGTTGCTGACGGACACCGTGCCGTATTCGATCGAGATCAACTGCTCGGACGAGGACGCCGCAGTGAACACGGCCCAGATCATTCCGCCGTATTGCAGCAAAGCCAATGCGCCGACGAACAGTGTCACGCGGCCGTCGTTGCGCAGCGCCGTCATCATGATGGCGATGAGATAGCCGCACCACACGATCATGCTGTTGAGCGCGGACGGCAGATGATTGAACGCGAGCAGCATCAGCACCAGCGTGGTGGCGGTCACGTCGTACGCGCTGCTGGCGAATGGGAGCCAGTGGAACTTGCGCCGGCGCTTGGCCAGCGCCAGCCACACCTGCGCGGTGATGATGACGAAGATCGCGCCCGCCAGCCCGATCATGGTCTCGTTGATGCTGCCGCCGCCGATCGCGTTGAGCAGCGGCAACAGCAGCAGCAATGCCGCAATGAACACGCGCAGCCGCGCCACCAGCAACTCGCCGCCCGCGCCGACCTCGAGCATGATTTCGTCCGGCCGCGACACCAGCGACGTGACGACATCCGAAATGGTCTTGCCGATGGCGCGCATGCGTTTCCCGTAGTGGCCTGCTTCCCGCAGAAGTCGGCCTGCTCTCAGGATAGCGCGCACGGCTCATGATCGTCCTTCCGAAGGCGCGACCGACGGTGGGAGCGACGAAAGTCGCGAGGCCTTGCTGCTCCAGTCGCGACTTTCGTCGCTCCGACTACACGGGCCATCCTGGCAAAGGCTTCCAACAGATTCACGATGCTGCCAATCGCACAGCGGATACGATGGCATCCCCATCAGCAGTCAAGAATCCCGCCATGCAGTATCGCCGCCTTGGCTCCTCCGGCCTGCAACTGTCCGCACTGTCGTTCGGCGCGTGGGTCACGTTTGGCACGCAGCTGGGCCGTTCCGAAGCCCGCGAACTTATCGCGACGGCGTACGACCACGGCGTGAACTTCTTCGACAACGCCGAGACCTACGCCCAGGGCGAGGCCGAGCGCGTGATGGGCGATGTCATCGCCGACCTTCGCCTGCCGCGCGATGCGTTCTGCGTATCCAGCAAAGTGTTTTTCGGCGCAGAGGAAGAACCACGGCCCACGCAGAAGGGCTTGTCGCGCAAGCATGTGGTCGAAGCCTGCCACGCAGCGTTGAAACGGTTGCGCGTGGAGCATCTGGATCTCTATTACTGCCATCGCCCCGATCCGGAAACACCCATCGCCGAAACCGTGTGGGCGATGGATGGGCTGATCCGGCAGGGCAAGGTGCTGTACTGGGGCACATCCGAATGGCCCGCGGCGCAGATCCGCGAAGCCGCGAAGATCGCGCACGCGCATCACCTGCATGCGCCGACGATGGAGCAGCCGCAATACAACCTGCTACATCGCGAACGCGTCGAACTGGAGTACGCGTCGCTTTACGCCGAGCTCGGCCTGGGCACGACCATCTGGTCGCCGCTGGCCTCGGGCCTGCTCACTGGCAAATACAACACGGGTATACCGGACGACTCGCGCCTGGCGCAGCCGCGTTACACCTGGCTGCAGCGCAGCGTGCTGGGCGATGCCCCCTCTGGTCGCGTCGAACGCGCGCGCAGGTTCACTGCGCTTGCGGAAAAACTGGGTGTGGCGCCGGCATCGCTTGCTATCGCCTGGTGCCTGCGCAACCCGCATGTTTCCAGCGTCATCCTCGGTGCGACGCGCAAGGAGCAGCTGCTGGAAAACCTGGGTGCGCTGGAGTTGGGGGACCAATTTGACGAAAACGTGTGGCAGCAGGTGGAAGCCGCGACCGGCTGAAGAACTCCTGCATCCTGGCTTGACCAGCCGCCCCGGCTGTTAAAACCACCGGGACGCTTCTCCGTCAAACAATACGCCCCGACGGGTTGTTGCATGTGCAGCGCCAGGACGCGGTCGCTCGTGCACCGTGCAACGCCTGCATCAGGTGTCGAGGACGGGCGGCACGCGCGGTAACGGGGGCAACGGCGGGACGTCGATGTTTGCTGCAGGCGGTGCCGCTGGCGCGGGAGGCGCAGGCGTTGCTGGCGTCCGCGGCGGCGACGGCGGCCTTGGCGGTGCAGGCGGAGCGGGTGGCAAGTGAAGATCGCGCATCACTTCGGGAACGGTGACATTTGTTTTGGCCGTTTTCCTGTCGCGCATGTAGCCCACCGCGACGCGTGCATTGGCCGGCTTGTCGCGCAAGGCATCCATCACCTCGCGTGGTGAATCGACCGGTCGCCCATCCACGCTCTGGATCACGTCGCCGCTCTGCAGGCCGTCGAGTTCGCCGCTCGACAGCACCAGCACGCCCTTGTCAGTGCCGAAGTAGCGACCGAGTTGGGGGTCGAGCGACGCCAGGTTCAAGCCGTTCCAGCGGAAGGCAGACAACAGGCGAGGCGTTTTGCAATGCTCGCCTTTGCATTCGCCATTTGGGCCGAGGCGGATGATTTCACGGTGGATTTCCGATGCGGCGCGAGGCGCGACCATATCGCGCGGATGATCCGGACCCATCGAATCATGGCCGCCATCGCCACGGAGTATGCGAATCCGTTTCGACCCGGCTGCGCCTTCGGGCAACATCACGATACGCTCGCCCATCCTCGGCGTGAGGTTGGCGACGGCGCGCTTGTCGTTGCGCAGGTAGACGATTCGCACCGGCGTTGTGGTGTCCAGCTTGCCGAGCAGCTGGCGCGCATTCTCGACACGCAATTTGCCGCTGCTGCCCAGCACCTGCGCTTGATCGATGCTGACGATGCGGTCGCCCGCCTGTAGGCCCGCCTGGGCAGCGGCGCCCTCGGGGGTAACGCCGGCGATGCGGACACCGGCTGCTTCGTCAGGTACGAGCAGGACGCCGATGACCGGTTCGCGCCTGCGCTTCTCGATCCACTGCTTGCGATCGGCCTTGATCTGCGCGCGCTGGCTGTCGGCCATTCGGCGCTCATACTCTTGTCGTAACACTTGCCTTGGCGATTCTGGTGGTAGCTGCTGCGCGTCAGTAGGCAGAGCAAAACCTGACAAAACAAGTCCGATCGTCATGGCTGTTGCCAGACATGGGTGGGAAGAGCGATTCATCTGCATCTCCGGAGGTGGGTCACAGCTTTGTAGATGTGAGTCAAGCGATAAGCGTCGCAACGAAGTTCAATCGACCTGCGCCAAGGCACCGTCATAACGCGAGCCGTTGGAAGCCAGCCAGCGCCGGGTGCTTTCGAAACTCGTCAGCGTGCGCAACGCTTCCACGCGTTCCCGCCACAACGCCATCTGCTGGTCGGGTGATAGGCCTGGACGCATCAGGGCCATGTCGATCGATGCGACCTGGGAATCGAGCTCAGCCGCCATCGCCGCCGCGGTGCCGGTAGACACACGCTCGTCGCGCGCGACGCGCAGTAGCGATTCGAGTTGTGCCGATTGTGCGTACAAGGTTTCCAGCGTGTCGGCGGTGTCAGCAACGGACGAAGACGGCGGATTCGTGGCAGGTACATCACCACGCTGGCTGAGGTGCCATGGCAATGCGATGGCCAGCACCAGTGCCGCCGCTGCCGCCAAGATTGGTGCGCGGGTAGTACGCCCTGCATCGAGTTTCGCCGTGATGTGCTGCCAGCCCGCTGCGGGCGCGTGTTCTAGCGGGAGCGATGCAAACGCATCTGCCCATGCTGGGGACGTTGTATGGGA
>JALYOU010000125.1 GCA_030856725.1 Pseudomonadota bacterium | reverse complement strand
ACCTGTCGGCGGGTCTCATCGCCGCCTTGGCCGCGCGTGTGCTGGCAGGCGATGGGCTGACGCATGCGGCCGTGTTGACGCTGGCCAACCTGGTGGAAATCCTGCTGGTAGCCGGCAGCGTGCGCCGCCACATCGGCGATGTCGGCCGTCCCTCGCGCTGGATGAGCCTCGGCCGCATCGCGACGGTGAGCACACTGGTGGCCTGCGCGGTGTCGGGCGTGATTGCCGCGTTCGCGGTTGCCGTGCTCCAAGGTGCGGCGTTTTCCGACAACTTCATGATCTGGTATCCAGCGCATGTGATCGGCATGGTGCTGGTGGCCACGCTGACCGCTGTCGCGCATCGCGAAGGCACGGACGTATTCGGGCGTGCCGGGCGGCGCGGCGAATTCGCCGTGAGCATGCTGCTGATCGCAATCGTGGTCAGCGCGGTCTTTTCCCAGTCGCGGTTTCCGCTGCTGTTCCTGACGTTTCCGCCGTTGCTGTGGGCGGCGTACCGGCACCGCTTTGCGGGGGTGCTGATCGGGATCACCGTGCTGGCAATCATCAGCGCGCTCGGAACTGCACTCGGCCTCGGTCCGGCTTACATGGTGAGCGATCTGGGCGAAACCGAACGCGTGTTCCTGGTACAGGCGTTTATCGGCGCGGCTTGCCTGCTCACGTTTCCGGTGGCGCTGGTGATGGCCGAACGCGCGCAGTTGGCGGCCAGGGTGCGCGATAGCGAGGCGCATTACCGGATGCTGGCCGACTATTCGCATGACGTGGTGGTGCGCATGCGCGCGGACGGACGGCGCCTGTACGTGTCGCCTTCGGCAAAAGACATCCTCGGCCATGAACCTGCGGACCTGCTGACATCGCGCTGGGGCATGGTGCATCCCGACGATCGCACGCAGCAGCGCGGGGAAATGGCTTCATTGCTTGCTGATGGCATCCCACGCACGAGCAGGTATCGCGTGCAGCACAAGGACGGCCACTACGTGTGGTTCGAAAGCGTTGGCCGCCTGATTCCCAGCGTCGATCGCGCCGGTGCGATGGACATCATCCTCGCGGCCCGCAACATCGACAAACGCGTCGCGGCGGAGGAATCACTGAAAGCCAGTCGCCAGGAACTGGAACTACTTGCGCGCGCCGACAGCCTCACCGGCCTGGCCAACCGTCGCCAGTTCGACGAGCGCCTCGCGCTGGCCTTGGCACGCAGCCGGCGGCATGGCACGCCGATCACGCTGCTGTTTCTGGACATCGATTATTTCAAGCGCATCAACGACAGCCTGGGCCACCTCGCCGGCGATGCCGTCCTCAAGGAATTCGCGCGGCGCCTGTCGGCCTGCGTGCGCGCGGAAGACCTGCTCGCGCGACTGGGTGGCGACGAGTTCGTGATGCTGGTGGAAGACGCCGCCACGACGGAGTACGCCGAAGTCATCGCCCGCAAACTCATTGAATGCGTCATCCAGCCCAGTCAGGTCGATGGCGCCGATACCAGCATCACCACCAGCATCGGCATCGCTTTCTGCCTGCGCGCCACGAGTGCCGAGGAATTGTTGTGGTACGCGGACAAGGCGCTCTATGTCGCCAAGGGCAACGGGCGCAATACCTTCCATCTGGTGACGATGGAATAGGCTTGGAAACGAAGCCTGGTGCGATTGATTTCCAGCCTTGCCGAGGCCGCCTTGCAGGCGCACCGCCTACAGCCATGCTGAGAACCTTCACGGACAAAAAAGCCCGCAGCGACCTGGATCGCTGCGGGCTTCGCTCCCTCCCCCACGTCGGGATGCGGCCAAATCGTCAAGGATTCGTCATGGGGTTTGCACGCTGCACTGCAAAACGACACTGACCGGTTCAGCAAGCTCCGCGCACGGCGGCTCAGGCGGCTTTGCGCAACGCCGTTCCCAACCTCGCAAGCACGGCGCTGGCGGCGGTTTCGCCGGACTCGCAGCCGCCCTCCATGAAACCCTGTGTGTCCAGCGCACAGTGTTCGCCGGCGAAATGGAGGCCATCGACCGACTCGCCCATCGCGCCGCGAAGACCGGTCCAGTCGCCAGGGCGGAAGCAGGCATAGCTGCCGAGCGTCCACGGATGCGAGGGCCAGTGGAAACGCACTTCGCGCGCGCCAGCGCGGGCCGCGGCAACGCCGGGGAACACCTTGTCGATGGCCGCGGTGGCCGCATCGGCCTGCGCCTTCGCAGAGTCCTGTCCGAGCTCGACGCCATGCCGCCCGCCGGTGAAGTTGGTCAGCACGCCGCCGTTGCCGGGCTGTTTGCGTGTGGTCTCCCACGTCGTCTGGAACGGCAGGTCGCTCATCGCCGCGCCGTTGGCCTGTTGCGCGCGCCAGACGCGGCGGTCGTAGCCAATCATCAATTTCGCGTTGCTGCCGTAAGCCAGCGTGTCGATGGCACGGCGTTTGGCCAGCGGGAGTTCGACATCGATGCGCACCTTGCGCAGCAGTGTGAATGGCAACGCCAGAACCACTTGTCGGGCACGCACTTCGCGCACTGCGCTGCCTTGCCGGAACGTCAACGCATAGCCATCGGCAACGCTGCGCACCGCTTCGAGCACGCTGCCGGTTTCGATGGCGTCGGCCACCTTGTCGCCGAGGCGTTGCGCGATGAGGTCATTTCCGCCGCGCACGTGGAAGCGTTCGTCGCTTTCGCCGAAGACCTTGAACGTCTTCAGATCTTCCGTGCCGATGAACGTCAGCAGGTTGAGCGCGGATTGCTGGTCGATTTCCAGCCCCATCTCGGTGGTGTAGGCCACGTCGATGAGCTTGCGCAGCCAACCGGACACGCCGTTGTTGTCGAGCCACTGCGCGATCGAGAGCGTATCCAGCGCGGTGGCGTTCTGCGCATCGCGGTAGGTGATGTCGCCATCGCCGAGCGTGGCGAGGTCGCGCTCGATGGCGGCGGCGACGGGGATGAACGCGGTCACGATGTCTTGCTCGCTGATGCGGCGACCGTCGAAGAACCAGGTGTCGATGGTGGCATCGCCATCGAGCAGATCGTCTAGCTGCAGGCCCATCTCGGCCGCCATCGCGCGGATGCGCACGTGGTTGCTGTCGATCAGCTCACCACCGAGTTCAATGACCTGGCCATCCGGAAAATAATCGCGGAGGCTGAGCATGCGGCCGCCGATGCGGTTCTGTGCCTCGAACACGCGCACGCGCACGCCCGCTTGTCGCAGACGCCACGCCGCGGTGAGTCCGGCGATGCCGGCGCCGACGATGACGACTTCGTCGCCGCGTTGCATGGCAGCGTTTGGAATCGTTCCGCAACCGCTGAGCACGACACCGGCCGCAGCGCCTTGCAGCAGGCGACGCCGTGCAATGTCGACGCGCGCTTCTGTGCTGCGCTGGATCAGTTCGTCGAGAGGTTCATTGGCGTGCAGCGATGCGCGTGCGATACGTGCGGCGCGCTGGAACAGGTGGAACAGCGGTGTGCGACCCATGCGTGCGTTCCTTCCTTGTTGCAATCCTAATCAGCAACGCAGTCCCGCAGCCATGGCGGCCAGTGG
>JALYOU010000119.1 GCA_030856725.1 Pseudomonadota bacterium | reverse complement strand
GACAGGCGGCGTTGCAGCGTCTTGGGCGACAGCTTGCCGCGATGTCCGGCGACGATGAAGGCGCGCAGCTGTTCGGTGTGCAACGCGACGATGTCGTCGATGCCCTGCTCGTGCGCCCATGACTGCAACGCGTGCAGGTCGCGGCGGTAGGCATCGAGGGTGTGTGGCGACATCTGCCGCTCGACGCGCAGATGGTTGAGGAACGCGTCGATGCCGTGCGCGGTCATCGGCGCGTGGAGATCGTCATGTCACTGGCGCGCCTCGCCTGCACGATCACGTCCCGCGATAACGCCCCAGCGCGGCGGCGAAGGCCTCGCCCATCATGCGCAGGAACAGCGTGCCCATGCCCGGATAGAACCGGTTCGGGTCGCGGCTGCCAACCGCGACCAGCCCCACGCCCGGCAGCGGCAGCAACGCGCTCGACTGCACTTCGTCCACGCGCGCGCCGTACAACAGTGCCTGCTTGTCGGGCTGCAAGCGCCCACACAACGGTTCGCCATCAGCGAGGCAATCGCGGAACGCGGCCAGCGCCTTGTCCTTCCCAGGCACCACCTGCAGCCAGTCGACATCGTCCAGCCCTGCGATCGGTTCCAGCAGCACGATGCGAACAAGATCCCCGTTGAAATCCTCGGTCAATGTCGCGGCCATCGCGCGCACGGTGTCGGCAGCGTTGTCCTGTTTCAGCAGGGCCAGCGTGAGCTGTTGCGTGCGCACCGCGAGCCGCTCGTTGTCCTGCGCGTTGCCGGACAGCTCCTGCAGGCGGCGCGACAATTCGCGGTTCTTGTCGCGCAGCACTTCCAGCTGGTAACTCGCCAGCGACGCGGCCGGGCCGTCCTCGCGCGGCACGACCAGACTCACCGACAGGTCGGGAAACTGCTGCAGGAACTTCGGATGGCGGCGCAACCAGGCGGCGACTTCGTGCGCGCCGAGTTTTTCCTGCGAAGCCTTGTCGAACGTGTCGCTCATTGCAGCATGCTCATTGCAGCCATTCCCCATCGAAAACAAAGGTCGCCGGCCCGGTCATCCTGACGTTGCCGCTGGCCGGATCATAGTGGATATGCAGTTCGCCGCCGGGTAACGACACGATCACGCCGTGATCGCCGCCGACGCGGCCGCGTCGCGTCAACACGGCCACCGCAGCGCATGCGCCGCTGCCGCAGGCCAGTGTTTCGCCAACGCCGCGTTCGTAAACGCGCAGCTTGATTCGATCACGCGAGATGACTTCGGCGAAACCGACGTTGGCCGACTCGGGAAAAACAGGATCCTTCTGCAATTGCGCACCGATCGCATCGACAGCGGCGGTATCGATATCCAGCACTTCGATCACCGCATGCGGATTGCCGATCGACACGGCGCCGAAACGCACCGGTTTCCCGTCGAGCTCGACGGCGTATTCATCCTGCGCATCCACGAATCCCTGCAACGGAATCGCCTGTGGCGTGAATTGCGCCACGCCCATGTCGATGCCGAAATCGGCGTCGCCGATGGACTCCACCACGTGCGTGCCAGCGGGACTCTCCAACCTGAAGCCGTCTCGTCCGGCACTGCCATCGCGCACCAGCCAAGCCGCCACGCAGCGCGCACCGTTGCCGCATTGCTGCGACGGCGAGCCGTCGTTGTTCCAGATGCGGTAACTGGCGAGTGCGTTGGCGCCACGTGGTGCTTCGATGGTGAGTATCTGGTCGCAGCCGACGCCGGTGTGGCGATTTGCCAAGGCGCGGCACAGGTCAGCGGCATTTTCAGACAAGCGCGTTGCGAGCCGTGCATCGCCGCGCAGGTCCAGCACGACAAAGTCGTTGCCGGCGCCGTGCATCTTGCTGAATTTGAAACCAGCGCGTGACGCGATCGGCATGGTCATGGCGCGTTGCTCAGGCCGGCGTGCTCGGCACCGGATCCGCATCGGCCGGCGGTGCGATCTCTTCGACTGGCGCGGGATCGGCCGGATCGGTGGGTGGCGGCGATTCGACCGGCGGCATGGCCTCTTCGACCGGCACGGGTTTTTGCACGGAGACCAGCGGGCCCTTGTTGCCGCAGGCGGCCAGCCCGAGTGCGATCAGCGCGATGAGTGATGCGGTGTGGAGTTGTTTCATGGGGGGAGTGTAGCCCGGGGTATGGCGGTAGCGAAATCGTCGGCTGATGCAGGAGGGGCTACAAAGGTATGCGCATTTGTTCCCCAAGGGGACTTCCTTCGGGCGTAGGAGCAGCTGTAGCCGCTCCTGCAGAAAGCTAGTGGGTGGCGACTGCGGGGGCAACCTGCAGCTGATCCAGCAGAAACGCATACATCTCCGACAACTCGCGATACCGGCGGAAGCGTCCCGACTTGCCGCCATGGCCCGCATCCATGTTGGTACGGAACAACACCGGCTCCGGCGACGTATTGAGATCACGCAGACGCGCGATGTATTTCGCCGGTTCCCAGTACTGCACCTGCGAGTCCCATAGGCCGGTGCCGACGAACATGGCCGGATACGCCTGCGCCTTGAGATTGTCGTACGGCGAATACGTGAGCATGTAGTCGTAATAGTCCTTCTTTTCCGGATTGCCCCACTCGTCGTACTCGTTGGTGGTCAGCGGAATGCTCGGATCAAGCATGGTCGTGACCACATCGACAAACGGCACCTGCGACAGGATCACGCGATATTTGTCGGGCGCCATGTTGGAGATGGCGCCCATCAGCAGGCCGCCGGCGCTGCCACCGAACGCGGCGACGCGATCCGGCGCGGCATAGCCCAGCTTCACTAGCGCATCGGTGACGTCGATGAAATCGGTGAAGGTGTTCTTCTTCTTGAACAGCTTGCCGTCGTCGTACCAAGTGCGGCCCATTTCCTGCCCGCCGCGGATGTGCGCGATGGCGTAGACCATGCCGCGATCGAGCAGGCTGACGTTGGTCAGGCTGAAACCCGGATCCATCGAACTGCCATAGCTGCCATAGGCGTATTGCAGCAGCGCGGCCTTGCCGTTCTTCTCGAAACCCTTGCGATACACCAGCGACACGGGAATTTTCGCGCCATCGCGCGCTGTCACCCAGACGCGTTCAGTCACGTAATTGGCCTGGTCATAGCCGCCCAGCACCGGGTCGCGCTTGAGCAGCTTGCGCTCGCCCGTCTGCGTGTTTACTTCGTACGTGGTGTTGGGCGTGGTCATCGAGGTGTAGCTGTAGCGCAGCCACGGCGTGTCGGCTTCGGAGTTGACCGACAAGCCCATCGAATACGCGGGTTCATCCGCCTTGACGAATTCTTCCTTGTCGCCAGCCTTGAGCAGACGCAGGCGCTCGAGGCCGTCGGAGCGTTCAGCGATCGCGGTGAACGTGTCGAACAACTCGAAGCCGTCGATGAACACGTCATCGCGATGCGCGACCAGCGCCTTCCATTGCGTGCGCGAGGTCGTGCCATCTTCCGCGGTCATCAGCTTGAAGTTTTTCGCACCGTCGGCGTTGGTGCGGACGACCCAACGGCCATCGTGATGTTCGGCGTCGTATTCGACATCGCGCTGGCGCGGCGCCAGCACGACGAAGGCCTTCGGATCGGACGCAGGCGCGCAGCGTTGCTCGCTCGATACCGTGCTGCCAACGCCGATGCAGAGGAACTTGTCGTCGCGCGTGCGCGAGACGCCCATGTAGAAGCTGTCGTCCTTTTCTTCGTACACCAGCTTGTCCTGCGACACCGGCGTGCCGAGCACATGCGACTTGACGCGAACGGTCAGCAATGTTTCCGGGTCGTTCTCGACATAGAACAGGGTCTTGTTGTCGTCGGCCCAGACCATGTTCGACGACACGCCACTGATGGCATCGGGATAGATCACCCCGGTGGCGAGGTTCTTGAAGCGGATGATGTACTGGCGACGGCCGACCGCGTCGTCGGCCCAGGCGAGAATGGTGTTGTCCTGCGTGATCTCGCGCGCGCCGACGCTGAAATAATCCTTGCCTTTCGCCATCACGTTGACGTCGAGCAGCACCTCTTCCGCCGCGCTCATCTCGCCCTTGCGACGCGCGTACACCGGATAGTCCTGGCCAGTGGCGAAGCGGCTGTAGTACCAGTACCCGCGCTCGCGATACGGCACGCTGCTGTCGTCCTGCTTGATGCGCGCGACGATCTCGTCGTACAGCGTGTTCTCGAGCGGTTTCAGCGGCGCCATCGTGGCATCGACGTAGGCGTTCTCCGCGTTGAGGTACGCCAGCATCTCCGGATTCTTGCGCTTGTCGTCGCGCAGCCAGTAGTACTCGTCGTTGCGCACCGCGCCGTGCGGCGATTTGACGTCATGGGCTTTCTTCGCGACGTCCGGCGGGGTGAGTTGATCGGCGGCTTGCGTGGTGAGGCTGGTCATGAGGATGGCTGCGGCGATGAGAAGGGTGGTGGGTTTCATGTGTTGTTCCGAAGATGTGATCGGCAATGACTGTCGAATCCGGGAATCGTCCTCCCCGCGCAGGCGGGACCCAGTGACTTTTGGCTTTTGTATTGAAGGCAAGCATCCACAACAAATTTGCTTGGGTCCCCCGCCTTCGCGGATGACGAAATGAGTGCCTCACTACTTTCGCGGAGATCTCAGTGCTTCAATCGCTCAACTGCTGCCACAAGAACGTGTAAGCCAGCGCCGCCATATGCGCCGCCTGCTGGTTATTGGCCGCGCCGCCATGGCCGCCTTCGATGTTCTCGTAATAGCGCACGTCTTCACCGGACGCGCTCATCTTCGCCATCATCTTGCGCGCATGGGCCGGATGCACGCGGTCGTCGCGGGTGGAGGTGGTGAACAGCGTTGCTGGATATTCCTTCTTGCCATCGAACAGGTGATACGGCGAGAACGTCTGGATGTACTTCCACTCTTCGGGCTTGTCCGGATTGCCGTACTCGGCCATCCACGACGCGCCGGCCAGCAGGTGGTTGTAGCGCTTCATGTCGAGCAGCGGCACCTGCACCACGACCGCGCCGAACAACTCCGGATACTGCGTCAGCATGTTGCCGGTGAGCAGGCCGCCGTTGCTGCCCCCCTGGATGCCGAGGTGTTTGGGAGAGGTGATCTTGCGTGCAACCAGATCCTTGGCGACCGCGGCGAAATCCTCATACGCCTTGTGTCGATTCTGCTTGAGCGCGGCTTGGTGCCAGCGCGGCCCGTACTCGCCGCCGCCGCGGATGTTGGCAACGGCGTAGACACCGCCTTTTTCCAGCCAGCCCTTGCCGACGCCGCCCGAGTAACCGGGCGTCAGTGAAATCTCGAAGCCGCCGTAGCCGTACAGCAAGGTTGGCGCCGTGCCGTCGAGTTCCAGATCCTTCGGCTTGACCAAAAAGTATGGAATCCTGGTGCCGTCCTTCGACGTGGCGAAATGCTGTTCGATCGCATGCCTGGATGCGTCGAAGAAGGTCGGCATCGTTTTCAGCACTACCGGCGCGTCGCCGATCTCGGCGTACGACAGCGTGCTCGGGGTGAGGTAATCGGTGGCGGTCAGCCAAA
>JALYOU010000155.1 GCA_030856725.1 Pseudomonadota bacterium | reverse complement strand
TACGACGTCACCACCATCCGCGCTTCCACTCCCATGTACCTCCTCGCGCGGCGCATCAAGGCGATGGGCGTCAAGATGGTGCTGTCGGGCGAGGGCAGCGACGAAATCTTCGGCGGCTACCTCTATTTCCACAAGGCGCCTGACGCGCGCGAATTCCACGCCGAACTCATCCGCAAACTCGACGCGCTCCATAACTACGACTGCCTGCGCGCCAACAAGTCGATGATGGCCTGGGGCGTCGAACCGCGCGTGCCGTTCCTCGACCGCGAATTTCTCGACGTGGCGATGGCCTTCGACGCCAAGCACAAGATGGTCGGCGCGCGCGGCGATGGCACCGCAAGCAAGGGACGTCGCATCGAAAAAGCCGTCTTGCGCGAAGCGTTCGACGGCTACCTGCCGGAACAAATCCTGTGGCGTCAAAAAGAACAGTTCAGCGACGGCGTCGGCTACGGCTGGATCGACGGCCTCAAGGCCCACGCCGCAACCCAAGTCACCGACCGAGAACTCGCTGCGGCGGCGAAACGCTTTCCCATCAACCCGCCGCAGACCAAGGAAGCCTACTTCTACCGCACCATTTTCGAACAGAATTTCCCCACACCGGCCGCGGCCGAAACCGTGCCTTGGGGGAAATCGATTGCCTGTTCGTCACCTGCAGCGATTGCGTGGGATGCGGCGTTTGCGAATGCGGCGGATCCGTCGGGCAGGGCGATTGCTGACGTGCATAACGCGGCGGCGTAGGGCGGGTTTCAACCCGCCAGCTTTTTGTGTGCAGGCATCACGGAACGCGGGGCAAGACCCGCCCTACGTATTTTTCCGGCACAACCGATTTGCGTGATTCGCTACGCAGCACGGCGACACAACGCATACGCCACCGTCCCCAACGCCGTGACGCATTCTGCGACGAAGCGCGGTTGGGTGGCGAGGATGTCGCGGCGTTCGAGTGGGTCGATACGCCAGTCGCGCTCGTAGAGTTCGCGCACTTCGGCTTCGGGGACATCAAAAGGTGGCCCCTTTTGTTCGTGCTGCGGATATTCGATCGTGATGAGCAAGCCGCGGCAATCGGCAGGCAAGTGTGCGTACAGCTCACCTGCGTAACGAACGCGCATGTCGGGTGGCAGGGCGATTATTGCGGCGCGGTCGAAGACGCCGGTACAGGTGGACAGGATGTCGGTATCGAGGGCGAAGGCGTCGCCGCAGATGAGTTCGATGTCGCCGGTGATGTGGTGTTTGCCGTAGCGCGACGTGCGCACGGCCGGCGTGAGTTGTTGTTCGGCGAAGAACTGGTCAACGACGAGTTCCGATCGCTAGACTTTCCGGCGAGTGGCACGAATACCCGTGCGTGCGCCGGTACGCCGGCCGCGTTCCAATGCTGTTCGAGCATGGGACTGGTGGTGTCGGAATGGAATTCGTTGTTGTTGTCGTGCCAGCGCAGGTACCAGAAGTCGGGGTGCATGGGGTCAGTGATTCCTGCTGTTGCTGTCGCAGTTGCAGTTGCTGGTCATGACGAGCGAAAGCAAGGCTGCGATCAGTCCTGTCCGCTATTCTGCTACTGGATTCAGCGCCATCGAATACACAGCCTTACCCGGCAAAAACGGCGTCGCCCGCCCCTGCACCCAATCATCATGCCCCGCGCCCCAGAACGGCGACAGCGGATGGCCGCTCTGGCCGCCGGGCATGTGGGTGATGCCGTCCTGCTCATGCCCTGGCGCGACCACCATGCGTTGCGACGCACCGCTGTCGGGCGATTGCGCGCGCGGGTTGAGGGTGTCGCCGCGCAACGGCTCGCCGGGCATGCACAACATGCGCCGGCCGATCAGGGGGACGGCGGCGGCGAGTGGATGGCAGATCCTGGCCGTGTTGCGTTCGCCCCAAGTGCGTTGTGCGAGCGGACCCTTCGCTTCCAGCGTGGTCATCACTTCGTCGGCGGCATCGTCGAACAACGCATCCCAACTCCTGAACTGTGCGGGCAACAGGTGCGCTGGCTGTTGCGTGACCAGCGGCCAGGCCACGGCTTCCAGGTGCGGAATGGCGGGCATTTCCGCGCTTTTGCCCAACGCGGCTTTGGCGGGCGCCAGCAGGCCATCTGCAATGCGGCGGTGCACGGCGACGCGCCAGTCGCGCACCAGGCGGTAGCCGACGGCATCGGCGGTTGCGTTGGGTTCGAGTCGTGGCGCGGCTTGTGCCAGGCGACGCAGGTTTGACACGTTGGCCCCACTGGACTGCGCATGCAGAAGCGTCCACCAGCGTTGCAGGAACACGCTGCGGTCGTCGAGCTGCATGGCTAGCAACTGCCGCTCATCGAACTGGTTATCAGCCACCAGGCGTTCGCGAATCATGTGCGCGCGAACGGCGAGGACATAGCCGCCGTCGCCGATGGCCTTGAGCGCGGCTCCCTCGACCACGCGCGCATTGGCCGTCCACAAGCGGCCGGCAGGTGGGTCGACGATGGCAGGCGTCGCGGCCGATGAAATACGCCACGGCGGGCAACGCGCCGCATCGTTCACGCGCATCGCATCGCATCCTGGCGCGCGCAGAGGAACAGGGCCGAGCAGTCGCCAGGCGATGCGGCCGGTGCGGTCCGCGATCACCAGGTTCTGCGCCGGTAAGCCGACCCCATCGGCTACGCGCAACGCTTCGTCGACGTTGCGCGCGCGCGCCAGGTCGAACAGCGCCATGTTGGTGCCGCCGGGAAGGTGCGCCGTCCAGCGCAACGCGAGCGGTTTGTTCGACCCTTCCTTGAGCACGGGGCCCCACACGGTTTCCGCGACCTGCAACAACTCTGGATCGCCGCCGGCCACATCGATACGTTCGGTCGTCATGCGCACGCCATTGCAGTTGTCTTTGCCGGCGCAGGCGGGCGCGGTGGCCCAGTCGAGCCAGTCGCCATAGGCATTGGTGAATCCCCAGGCGATGTGGCGATTGCTGCCGACCACCACGCCCGGGGCGCCGGGCAAGGTGAAACCCGTGACGTCGATGCGGCCATCGGCGACGCGCGAATCGTCGTAGCGCAGACGTGCGCGAAACCAGATGTTGGGCGCGCGCAACCCCAGGTGCATGTCGTTGGCGACGATGGCGCGTCCGTCGTGCGTCAGCGCACCGGCGACGGCGAAATTGTTGCTGCCACGTGCAGGCGGCGGTTCGCGCCAATCGGGTTCATGCGGATTGCGGGGCAACCTGCGCAGATTCGCTGCATCGGACGTCGGTAACTTGGCATCGCCCACTGCGTTGCCTTTCAGCGGCGCATCCCAAGTGGAACCGGGATGCGTGATCAATGCGAACAGTGACGGAGGGAGGTGCGGCCGCACGCGTGCGAGGGCGAGTTCGCGTTTGTTGGTGCCGCCTTGCAGGTCGAAGTACATCGCATGGATCACCAGCGGCGTGTCTTCGGCCAGCCATGGTTGTGGTTGCTGACGCAACAGAAGGTAAGGCCAGGGACGCGTTTGCAGATCGACCAGTCCGGCATTCACGCCCGCTGCGTACGCCTGCAGCAGAGCGCGTTTGTCTCCGGCGATGGCAGCGAATTGCGCACGTGTCCTGGCGCGGAAGCGATGCACGCGGTGTGCGCGATCGGTCTCGAGCGCGCGTGCGCCGAACAGTGCCGCCAGTTCGCCCGCTGCAGTACGTCGAAGCAGGTCCATTTCGAAGAAGCGTTCCTGCGCGTGCACGTAGCCGAGCGCGCGGATGGCATCGGCTTCATTGGTTGCATCGATGGTGACGGTGCCGTGGGCGTCGCGATGCACGGTGGCGGGTGCGGCGAGGCCAGGCAACGCGAGGCCGCCCTCCAGTGTGGGAAGGCTGCGGTGCAGTTGCCACCAGGCGAGCAGAAACACGAGCACCACGATGACGAGAACGATCAGGCTGAGTCGCAGCGACCAGCGGCGGAAGGTTCCAGGACGCATGGGCGGTTTCCGAGTTCAGGTGCGTGGCACTCTGGGTGGGATACAGGAAGCAATCAAGTCTGCATTGAACTGCTGTTTGCCCGTCATACCCGCCTTCGCGGGATGACGGGCAGGGCGAAGAGCACGTCGCTGGGTACCCCGTTCGCGGGGGACGTTATGCGTGCGTTACTCGACCGCGATTCCATCTACCTTCTGCCAACCCCTCGGCAACAACCCGCCTCGGCTCGCACGCGCGCCGATATACGGTTCCAGCTCCTTGTACGACAGTGTCATTGTGCGCGCGCCGGATTTCACCGACAGCGCGCCGCCCGGCGGTACCACTACGATCGCGATCACGCGTTCGGTGCTGCGCTTGGCTTTCGGAATCTCGATGAGCTTGTTGCCCTTGCCCTTGTCGAGTTCGGGCACCTCGCTGACCGGGAACACCAGCAGGTGTCCCGCACTGGTAACGGCGACCACGCGTCCGGATTCAAAATTGGAAACGAGCGCAGGTTGCAGCACGCCAGCACCGATACTCAGTGACAACATCGCCTTGCCGGCTTTCTGCCTGCCGACAAGGTTTTCGAAGCGGGTGACGAAGCCGTAGCCGTGGCTGGAGGCGATCACGAAGCGCTGGTCGTTGTCGCCGACCGCCACTGTCTGGAACGATGCGCCGCCTGCGGGTGAAAACCTGCCCGTCAACGGTTCGCCATTGCCTCGCGCTGACGGCAGCGTGTGCACTGCGGTCGAATAGCTGCGGCCGGTGGAGTCCAGGAACGCAACCTGCTGCGTGCTGCGTCCGCGCACCGCCGCCAGCAGCGCGTCGCCTTCGCGATACGACAACGTCGCCGCATCGACATCGTGGCCTCTGGCTGCACGCACCCAGCCTTTTTCGCTGATCACGACGGTCATCGGTTCGCTGGCGACGAGTTCGGTTTGGTTGAGCGCCTGTGCGACATCGCGCGCGACCAGCGGCGAACGGCGCGCGTCGCCGAACTTCTTGGCATCGGCGAGCAGCTCGTCCTTGATCAGCTTCTTCAGCTTCGCCTTGCTGCCGAGGATCGATATCAGCCGGTCGCGTTCCTTGTCCAGCTCGTCCTGCTCGCCACGGATCTTTATTTCCTCAAGTCGCGCAAGTTGCTTGAGCCTGGTCTCAAGGATGTAATCGGCCTGGTCGTCGCTCAGTTCGAAGCGCGCGATCAACGCGGCTTTCGGCTCGTCCTCGGTGCGGATGATGTGGATCACTTCATCCAGGTTGAGGAAGGCGATAAGGATGCCTTCGAGCAGGTGCAGGCGACGCTCGACTTTTTCCAGACGATGGCTGAGGCGGCGGGTCACGGTGCTGGTGCGGAACACCAGCCATTCGGACAGCAGCGTCTTCAGGTTTTTGACCTGCGGACGGCCATCCAGGCCGATCACGTTGAGGTTGACGCGATAACTTCTTTCAAGATCGGTGGTCGCGAACAGATGACCCATCAACTGCTCGGCATCGACGCGGTTGCTGCGCGGGATCAGCACCACGCGCACGGGGTTGGCGTGGTCGGATTCGTCGCGCAAGTCCTCCAGCCAGGGCAGTTTCTTGGCGCGCATCTGCTGCGCGATCTGCTCGATCACTTTCGATGGCGACACTTGGTATGGCAGCGCAGTGATGACGATGTTCTGTCCTTCGCGCATGAACGTCCCACGCGCACGCACACTGCCGTAGCCGGTTTCGTACATCGCCAGCAGGTCGGAGCTGGTTGTGATGATCTCGGCGGTGGTCGGATAGTCGGGACCACGCACGTGTTCGCAGAGATCGCGCACGCTGGCGTCAGGATCATCCAGCAGGCGCACGCAGGCGCTGACGATTTCGTTCAAGTTGTGCGGCGGTACGTCGGTGGACATGCCGACCGCGATGCCGGTGGTGCCGTTGAGCAGCAGGTGCGGCAGGCGCGCGGGCATCCACGTCGGCTCCTCCAGCGTGCCGTCGAAATTCGGATCCCAATCGACCGTGCCCTGGCCGAGTTCGCCCAGCAGCACTTCGGCAATCGGCGTGAGTTTCGATTCGGTGTAGCGCATCGCGGCGAACGATTTTGGATCGTCGCTGGAGCCGAAGTTGCCCTGGCCCTCGATCAGCGGATAGCGATACGAAAACGGCTGCGCCATCAGCACCAGCGCCTCGTAGCACGCGCTGTCGCCATGCGGATGGTATTTGCCGATGACGTCGCCAACGGTGCGCGCGGATTTTTTCGGTTTGGCGCCGGCGGCAAGACCCAGTTCGCTCATCGCGAAGATGATCCGGCGTTGCACGGGTTTCAGCCCGTCACCGAGGAAGGGCAGGGCGCGGTCCAGCACGACGTACATCGAATAATCAAGATAGGCGCGCTCGGCGTATTCGCGCAGCGGAATCTGCTCGAAGCCGTGGAAGGCAGGACGGACAGGGTCGATCATGGAAAACCTTCAGGACTTGATCGTTGAATTCTAGGCCCCTTCGACGGCGACGTCGCTGCAGCAACGTGCTCACGCGGGACTTGCCGGCCTGTGCGTGCTGGTGGTCGATGACAACC
>JALYOU010000115.1 GCA_030856725.1 Pseudomonadota bacterium | reverse complement strand
TGCGATCTTGCACAAGGGTTCTGGATGGGGCATCCGGTGAACGTGCAGGAGTTTTCGCGGTTGCTGGTTTGACTGAAATAACCAACGAAATTTTCTTATTCGGCGGCTTCGATGTTCGAACGACCGTTAGGCCTCAAATGAGAGATTCCAGTATGCCGAACAGGTTCCTGGTCGTTGCCGCAGTGCTCAGCGGTCTTGCCGCGCTCCTCCATGTCGGGTGCATCTACTTCGGTGCACCTTGGTATCGCTTCTTTGGCGCCGGAGAGGAAATGGCCAGGATGGCTGAGGCCGGAAGTTGGGTTCCTGGCTTCATCACCGCGGGTATCGCAATCGTTCTGGGCATTTGGGCGCTGTATGCCCTCTCAGGTGCTGGTGCATTTCGCAAATTGCCGTTGCTTCGCACTGCTCTTTGCATCATCACGGGCGTTTACCTGCTGCGAGGCCTAGTTGTATTTCCGGTAGCCTTCCTTCATCCGCAGGAGGCGACCGCGTTCGCCTGGTGGAGTTCAGCTATTTGCCTAGGCTTGGGCATCGTTCATTTGGTCGGCATCCGCCAACGCTGGCAGGCCATGTCGGTTGCTGGCTAACGATCATTCAAGGCCGAAGCTGCTTCGCGGCTCGGCTTATTCTGGCGTTAGGCTACACGTGCAATTTTCGGAACTTCATAGCGCTTGGCTTCTGCTATTCGCCTGCGCATGATTGCAGGTCGGGCTGGCTCAGAAGACGAAGTGATCCAACCACTTCGCAGCCATCGCAGCCAGATTCCCCGACAACACCCCAAACACCGCGATCGCGATCGCGCCGGACACCCACGACACCGCCATCAATGCACCATCGCGTTCGAGCAACGCCAGGGCGAACATCAGCAGCAATCCGCCGAAGATGAAATTGGTGAAAGGGATCGGCAGCGATAGAAGAAGGCCCAGCAGCACCAGCAGCAGGCCGGTCAGCATGGTCGCGGCGCGGTGGTCGAGCAGTACGGTCATGCGCGGCTTGATCAGGTGTTCAAGGCGGCCGAGCCAGGGCGAGATGATCTTGTCGAAACGTGAGATCGCGTGCCGGTGGGGGCCGCGTTCGGCGAGGAATTTCGGTAGCCACGGCTTGCGCAGGCCAATCAACAACTGCGCGCCGATCAATACCACCAGCGGGCCGCTCACCGCGCCGCCGATGGGGATCGGAATGAAGGCGGGCAGGGTGCAGATGAAAAGCAGCATGCCGAAGGCGCGGCGGCCGAGTCCGGCCAGGATCTCGCGCAGCTTGAGCACCTCGCCCTGGTCGCCGACCGCCAGTGCATCCAGCAACGCGCGCGTTCCGGCTTCGCGCGGTTTGCGCTGGCGTTGTCCGTGCGATTCCGAACCGGCGCCATCGTGTTGCGCCTGATCATCTGTGTCGTGCCCGTCGCTGCCGTGCCCGCTACTGTCGTGCCCGCTACTGTCGTGCCCAGGTTGTTCGCCTTCCGCACCGCTATTCATTGTCGTGCCTTGGGGTTTGCGGCAAGCGTTGCAGCAGTAGTTTGTCGATGCGTGGGCCGTCGAGGTCGACCACTTCGATACGCCAGCCGTCCCAGTCGAAATGCTCGCCTACATGCGGAATGCGGCCGAAGCGGGCGATCGTGAGGCCTGCGGCGGTGTGGTAATCGTAATCGTCGTCTGCGGGCAGGCGGCCGCCGAGCAACTCCCGCAGATCCTCGATGGCGAGGCTGCCATCGACCAGCAGCGAACCGTCGTCGCGGACGACCACCATTGCTTCGGAATCGGCGGTCTCGTTTGATTGCAGGCGGCCCAGGATCGCACCCATCAGATCGCTGACGGTGACAACGCCGGTGACATCGCCGTATTCGTCCACCACGACCGCCAGCGACTGCTGTTCCTCCCGGAAGATTTCCAGCAGCTTCATTGCGTGGGTGGATTCGGACACGAACAGTGGCTGGCGCAACGCCTGGAACAATTCGGGTGCGGTCTGGTCGAGGCGATCCAGAAGCGACTTGACTTCGAGGATGCCCAGCACTTCGTCATCGCCGCCGCGATACACCGGATAGCGCGAGAACGGCGTCTCGCGCATCGTTGCGAGGTTCTCCTCGAAACTCGAAGCGGCATCCAGCCACACGATGCGCGGCCGCGGCGTCATCAGGCTTTCCGCGCTGCGGTCGCCGAGCCGCATCACGCGGCTCATCATGTTGCGTTCTTCGTCGTCGATCACGCCCTGCTCGTGGCTCTCGCTCATCAGCAGGTGGATTTCCTCTTCGGTGATGGCACTACGCGCGTCGTCGCGGATGCCGAGCAGGCGCAGCACGAGGCGGTTGATCGCGCCGAGCACGAACACCACCGGTTTGGCGAAGCGCGCCAGCATGTCCAGAGGAATCGCGATCACACTGGCAATGCCTTCGGCATTGGTCAGCGCCAGCCGCTTGGGAATGAGTTCGCCGAAGATCACCGAGCCTGCCGTGATCAATGCAACCGCGGTGCCGATGCCGATGGGACGCGCGTATTCGTGCGCCGAGGGGAAAACATTGTCGATCCAGTCGGCGATCTGCAACCCGATCGCGTCGCCGCCGAACACGCCGGTGAGCACGCCGATCAGGGTTATGCCGATCTGTACCGTGGACAGCAGGTTGTCCGGATGCTCGGCCAGCGCCAGCGCCTTGCGCGCGCCGCGACTGTGCTCGCCCATCTGCTTGAGGCGCAGCTTGCGCGAGGTCATCAAGGCCATCTCCGACAGGGCGAAGAAGGCGTTGAGGACGATCAGGGCGATGACGATCAGCAGTTCCAGCACGTGGAACCCTTGAGGCAGCATGAAAAGTGCAACAGGCTATGCGCCGCGCGGTAGGCGGCGTGTGCAGGCGGCGTGGGGCGTGGGTCGTCGTCCATAGATGCGCGGGGGCGCGGCGGGATGATAGCAGGGCTGTTGCTTTTCCCTTCTCCCGCCGGAAGAAGGTGGCGCGTAGCGCCCTGATCATTATTCTCGTCCGCCCGGCAGCGGCTGCTGCCGAGGAGGAGTGACGGTGCCATTGTGGGAGCGACGGAAGTGGCGACGATCCTCTCAAGGAAAAAGCAGTCGCGACTTCCGTCGCTCCCATAGATGAGTCCGGGCCTCGGACAACCCGGAAGTCCGAGCCCTCATCCGCCCCCGACTGAAGTACATGGGGCAGGCCTTCGGCGCCTTCTCTCGCTGAATAACCCGCCGTGTCATCCACCCGTCATAATTCCCACACAATTGCCACCTTTGCAGCGCGAGGCCGACCGCCCATGTTTTCCCTCCAGACCATTTTTGGCCAAGGCAAACAGTTCTACAGCCTGCTCGACGATGCGGCCGTCGCCGCCCACGACAGCACCAAGGCTCTGCACCAGATGTTGAAGGAAGCGGCGCGCACCCCGGGCCTTGAAGCCTTCAAGCTGGCGCGTCAGCGCGAGCGGGTGGCTTCGGACAAGATCGGACGTGCCTTGGTCGACAGCTTCATTACGCCGATCGAACGCGAGGACATCGAGGCCTTGGGTTCGGCGTTGTACAAGATTCCCAAGCAGGTCGAAAAATTCGCCGACCGTTACGCGCTCGCGCGACATCGTCTCGACGGCATCGATTTCGCACCGCGCGCCGCGATGCTCGAGCAGGCGGCAAGCGTAGTCGTCGAGATGGTTGCCGAACTGCCCACGCTGCGGCTGGAAACCATGAGCAAGCTCAACGACCGCCTGCGCGTGCTCGAATCAGAAGCCGATCGCCTCATTCTGGAACTGCACCGCGACATCTACTCGGGCAAGCTCGACATCGGTGATGTGTTCCTGCTCAAGGAGTTTTTTGAGATCCTCGAAAAAGCCATCGACCGCTGCCGCGAAGCCGGCGTGGCTGCGTACCAGATCGCGTTGAAGAACAGCTAAGGCGCGCCACGATGCTGACCCTTGTGCTGATCGTGGTCGTGGCCGCGCTGGTGTTCGAGTTCA
Source organism: Pseudomonadota bacterium (assembly GCA_030856725.1). GTDB lineage: Bacteria > Pseudomonadota > Gammaproteobacteria > Xanthomonadales > Xanthomonadaceae > JALYOU01. Next base: position 5,229 of record JALYOU010000115.1, on the reverse strand, counting down.
TCAACGGTTTCCACGACACCGCCAACTCCATCGCAACCGTGGTGGCGACAAAAGTGCTGTCGCCGGGTCAGGCCGTGATACTCGCGGCGGTGATGAACCTGATCGGCGCATTCTTCGGCACCGCGGTTGCCAAGACGATCTCGTCTGGATTGATCAACACCGACGTCGTCAACGTCACGTCGCAGGTCATCCTCTGCGCGCTGCTGGGCGGCATCACCTGGAACCTGTTCACCTGGTGGCGCGGATTGCCGTCGTCGTCATCGCACGCGCTGATCGGTGGCCTCTGCGGCGCAGCGATGGCCGCGGCGCACAACGACTGGGATGCATTGATCTGGTCGGAAACCGTCGGCGAGTGGAGCAAGAACAAGGGCATCTTGTGGAAAGTGTTGTTGCCGATGATCAGTTCGCCGATCGCCGGCTTCGGGTTGGGCATCGGCATCATGACGCTGCTGTACGCGACCATCGCGGGCATGAGCAAGCTCGGAGGCGTGTTTGGAAGGCTTGCGCGTCCGCGCTGGGTCAACGCCTTCTTCGGCAAGGCGCAATTGCTGTCCGCCGCCTACATGGGCTTTGCGCATGGCACCAACGACGCGCAAAAAACCATGGGCATCATCGCGCTGGCGATCTTTGGCGCGGAAGCGGCCGGCACCCTCGATAACCTGCCGCCTTGGCTGGCCTTCCTGCACCCGGGCGGCGGTGAAACCGACATCGACCGTTGGATCGTCATCACTTGCGCATTGGTCATGGCTGCAGGCACTGCCGCCGGCGGCTGGCGCATCATCAAGACGCTCGGCCACAAGATGGTGAAACTGCATCCTATTGACGGCTTTGCCGCGGAAACAGCGTCCGCTACCATCCTCAGTACCGCCGCCTACTTCGGCATGCCGGTCTCCACCACGCACAGCATTTCCACCGCGATCATGGGCGTGGGTTTCGCAAAGAATCCGCGTGCGCTCAAGCTCACCGTCATCGAACGCATCGTGTGGGCGTGGATCCTGACCATCCCGGCAGCGGGCGGCGTCGCGTATGGATTGCTGCGAATGTTCGAGGCGTTGGGTTGGGCATAATGCTTCACACGGTGATGCATGACGAAGATCCATCAAATCACGCCGTTCCTGCACGTTCCTGACCTCCAGGAGGCGCTTGCGTTCTTCTGCGATGTGCTCACGTTCGAGCTCAAATTCCGCGAAAGCAACTATGCCTATATCGAACTGGCAGGCTGTGGCCTGCGCATGCTGGAAGAACCCGCACGCAGGTTGACGGCAGATGGAAAAGCCCGGGTCGCTGTCTACATCGATGTGTCCGACATCGATGCATTGCACGCCAGACTGGGCCCCGCACTCGCCGGATTGCCGCCGGATCGCGTGGAGCCACTGATGAACAAGTCTTGGCATCAGCGGGAGTTTCAAATCCGCATGCCCGATGGCGATTGGCTCACATTCGGCATGGCAGCAGACTGACCAGCCATTCCAGCCTGGTGCCCGGTTTCGGATCAGCCTCCCAGCAGCATCGGGTGAGCCTGCCTCGGTCGATCAGTGGAAATCGCCTGCCGACAGCATTCGCTCGATGTGGTCACCCATGCCGCCAACCTCCAGGATCACGCGATCCACTTCGGCTGAGGTGAGGCCTTCGTAGGGACGGTTTTCGCACAGCTGGATGTACGACACGCCATCGAGATCGCCGATGGCGAGGTAGCCGACGTGGCTGTCCCAGTTGAAGGCGAGTGCGCGCATGCAATCCACGCCATCGACCGGCGTGACCACGGTGCTGAAGCGCAGGTAGTTGCGGGCGTCATCGTTCTGGATTTCGGACAGGAAGATCGCCTGGTGGCGGCGGCCACCTTCCAGCGACAGTTCGACACACACCACGTACGGTTCCTGCACAGTGATGTGGAAACTGGATGCGGCGAGGTGGCTGCGGATCTGCTCGAAATTCTGCATGGCCGTGGATCGCGGGGGAGTGCGGCTATGCTAATCGCACATGGCCGAACTGTCTGCCGCCGACAAGATTTTTGCCGCGATTCGTGCAATTCCGCGCGGACAGGTGGCTGGTTATGGCGAAGTTGCGCGCCGCGCCGGTTTGCCGGGTCGCGCGCGGATGGTGGCGCGACTGCTCAGTGAGAACGCCGATGCCAGACTGCCCTGGCATCGCGTGTTGCGCAGCGATGGGCGTATTGCGTTGCCTGAAGGGTCGGCGGCGTATCGCGAGCAGGTGCAGCGGTTGCGGAGTGAAGCAGTGGTGGTGATCGGTGGACGCGTGCGCGGGCAGAAGGCTGCGCGCACAGTGGATGAGGAGGTGTGGGGATTGGAGGAATAGGCAGATTGCCGATGGATGTAAAGACCCGCTAGCCATCCTTCGATTAGCGTTGATGCCGTGCATACCGGGCGTGCAGTTATCATTCACGCGCACAACAAGGGAATCCCATGTTTTCCAACCTGCCGCCAGTCACCAAAGGGCTAATCATCGCGAACGGCTTGGTGTTCGTGATGCAGCTGCTGTTCGGCGATGCGACGCTCGCGCCCTTCATGTTGTGGCCAATGGCCGACAGCGGCTTCGATCCGTTTTCACCGGGCCAGAGTTTCCTGCCGTGGCAGTTGATCACGTACGCGTTTCTGCACGACCCCGGCAATTTTTTCCACCTGCTGTTCAACATGCTGGCGCTGCTGATGTTCGGTGCACCGCTGGAACACACGTGGGGCCAGCGGCGGTTCGCGACGTATTACTTTGTCTGCGTTGCAGGCGCTGGTTTGTGTCAGCTCATCGTCGGTTCGTGGAGCGTGATGCAGGGCGGCGTTGCGTATCCGACGGTGGGGGCGTCTGGCGGCGTGTTCGGATTGCTGCTGGCGTACGGCATGCTGTTTCCGCACCAGCGCGTGATGCTGCTGATTCCGCCCATTCCGATGAAGGCGCGGACGCTGGTGATCGTGTACGGATTGATCGAACTGTTCCTTGGCGCCAGTGGGCTGCAGCCCGGCGTGGCGCATTTCGCGCATCTGGGCGGCATGTTGTTTGGATGGTTGTTGATCCAGTACTGGCGTGGCAAGCCGCCCTTCGGGAAGCGGCGGCCGCCGCGGCCGCGGATTGTTCGCTGACAAAAAAACGGCGCGAATCATCGCGCCATTTTTTTACGCGAAGATCAGGCGCTTATCGCCAAAGCGCGATCTGCTCGAACGCTTCCTTGACCATCGGCTGCGTGGCCTTGCACTGGAATGCTTCAGCAAACGACGGCTGGTTGACCAGCGGGCCGTTGGTGCGCCATTGGCCCGGGGCATGGAGGTCGTTGGAGGCCATCAGGGTCGCGGCATCGACACTGGACTGCTGGGCCCACAGCCTGGCCCAGGATTGGTAGAACGCCTGCTTCGCAGATTCGAGCGCGCCAGGTTGCGCGGTGATGTAGGCATCCCACGCGAGTTCGATGCCGGCGATGTCGGCGGCGTTTTCGTCGCGGGTCTGGCGGCCGTTGACGCGCACGCCGGTCAGCTGCGGATAGGCATAACCGTCATATTGCGAACCGACGCGAATAACGCGGCTGTCCCATGCAGCGGTGTCGGCCGGCGTCCACCAGTCGCGAAGGTTGCCGGCGGCATCGACGTTGCGACCCTTGTTGTCGACGGCGTGGCTGAGTTCATGGCCGACCAGCGCGCCATAGGTGCCGTAATGACCGGCGGCGTCCTGCGCCATGTCGAGCACGGGCGGCTGCAGCATCGCGGCGGTGACGATCAGGCGGTTGTGGGCGAGGTCGTAGGCGAGCGCCGGTTGTTGCGGTAACACGTTCCAGCGGCGCTCCGCATTGCCGCGGCCGATGCGTTTCATTTCCTCGCGATGGTGCCAGGTGGACGCGATCAGCATGTTGCCGCCGAAGCTGCCGCGGCCCATTGGCTGAATGGTGTAGTCCAGGTCGCGGCGCGGCGTACCGACTTCGATCCTGAGCTTGTCGAGCTTGGACTTCGCTTCGGCCTTGGCCGGCGCGCTCATCCAGGTGTTGCGATCGACGCCACGTCCCAACGCGTCGCGCACCTGCTTGCCGATGGTTTCGGCGCGCGATTTGGTGGCAGCGGGCAGGTAGCGGCCGGCGTATTCGCGGCCGAGCATCGGGCCGGCGGCGGTGTTGATGGCGTTGAGCGTCTGCTGCCAGCGCGGCAACGGCACCTTCTCGCCGCGTAGCACGCGGCCGCGGAATTCGAACTCGGCGTCGCGGAAACCCTTCGACAGATGGGGCGCCATGGCGTTGCCGACCTGGTAGCGGAGATAGGTTTTCCACTGGTCTGGGTTGAGCGAGGCGACGAGCGCATTGAGTTGTGCGAACAGTTCCGGGTTCGCCATCGACACCGTGTCGTCGGTGACGCCCTGTGCCTTGAGAAACTCGACCAGTTGCAACTGCTTGTACGGGCCGCCGAGCGTGTTGACCGCAACAGGCGCGTAGTTGGCGCGCGGATCGCGTAACAACGTTAGCGGCTTGGAGCTTTGCGCGATGCGCGTTTCCAGGTCGATGACGGCCTGCGCTTCGGCAGCAATCTTGTCGGCTGGAGTGCCCGTCAGCGTCAGGATTTTCTGCACGTAGTTGTTGTAACGGCCGAGCAGCGCGCGCGTGTCGGCGTCGGTGCGCGTGTAGTAGGCCGGGTCGGGCAAGCCGGTGCCGCCCTGGCTGAAATAGCCGATGTGGCGATCCAGATCGTTGAGATCGATGTCGGCGCTGAAATTGAAGGCGACTGGGATGCCGACCTGGTGCAGCGCGGCGATCGCGGCGGGCACGTCCCTAGCGCGGCGGATGCCGTTGATGCGGGTTAGCAGCGGCGCGATCGCGTTGCTGCCGTCGGCTTCGCTGGCGGTTTCATCCAGGCCGCTGGCCCAGAAATCCCCAAGCAGTTTCTGCACGTTGCCCTGCGGCATGCGCATGGCATTGTCGAGCAGGTCGCGTTGTTGTTGCAGTGCGCGGTCGCTCAACTGGCCAAGTGACGACATCATGCCGCTGCCCGCCAGCATCGTGTTGGCCTGCAGCCAGTCCTTGTTGGTGTAGGCATAGAAATCAGTGCAAGCGGTGATGGCTTCCACGACCGGTTTCTTTGCCGGAGCTTTCTTCTTTTTCTGCGCGTCGGCGTCGAAGGAAGCGGTGCCGGCGGTGAGGCTGACGATCAAGGCGAGGGCAAGCGGCTTCATGTTCGGCATTGCGACGTTCTTCCATTCAGGGATCGTCGAAGTCTAGCAAGGGGTGTGGATGGGGCGCTGAAT
>JALYOU010000114.1 GCA_030856725.1 Pseudomonadota bacterium | reverse complement strand
CGGACATGCCGGCCGCGCCATCGGACGAGCAACGACAGAACGCAATCGAAGCTGCGCTCGAACTGGCGTATGCCGACAAGCCGAAGCGCGAGAACCTGGTCGAATTCGCCAAGCAGACGCTGGCCGATGCGACCGCATTCACGCGCGCGAAGGACTTGGTCACGGTGCCCAGCGATCCGGTCAAGATCATCCTCATGCCGGAATTCCAGCGCGGCGTTGCAGTGGCCTATGCCGATTCGCCCGGCCCGCTCGACAAAGGGCTCGACACCTACTATGCGATCTCACCGATTCCAGAGGAGTGGAGCGACGAACAGGTGAATTCCTTCCTGCGCGAATACAACTCGCGAATGGTGCACCTGCTGTCGATTCACGAGGCGATGCCGGGCCATTACCTGGAAGGCGTGCACTCGGTGAAATTCCCATCGACGCTGCGCGCGGTCCTGCGTTCGGGTCTGTTCGCGGAAGGCTGGGCGGTGTATACCGAGGACGTGATGGCCGATGCCGGTTATCTCGACAACGATCCGCTGTTCCGTCTGGTGCAGCTCAAGTTCTACCTGCGCACCATTTCCAACGCGATCCTCGACCAGGGCGTGCACGTCGACAACTGGACGCGCGAGCAGGCGATGGAGCTGATGACCAAGCAGGCGTTCCAGCAGGAGCGCGAAGCTGCCGGCAAGTGGACGCGCGCGCAGCTCACGTCGGCGCAGCTGCCGACGTATTTCGTCGGTGCGCAGGAACATTTCGATCTGCGCAAGGCGATGGAAGCGAAGCAAGGGGCCGACTTCAACGCCAAGACGTATCACGACAAGGTGCTGTCGTATGGCGCACCGCCGGTACGGTTCGTGCGGCAGTTGATGCTGGATGAGCCGATCAATTAAACCTTGCTCCCTCCCCTACGCATGTAGGGAGGCTGGGGAGGGGTGCGCCGGATCTCTTGTTCGTGACGAAGTCAAAAGCTTCCGTCTTGCGGCGGGTAACTTTCTTTGCTGGCACAAATAAAGTCACCAAAGAAAGTGCCTTCTTGGCAAGGTCCACAGCCCGCGACTGAAGCTCCAACAGTTATTTTCCGACTCGGCATCCATGCCTCGGTCGGAAAACGGCGCACATCCTGTGCGCCGCCCTTCGGGTCTGCGACCTGCCACATTCTTCATTGCTACGAAAAATCACAAGCAAGCACTGTTCCCTTCTGCCCTCGGGAGAAGGGGCCCTCGCAGCCACGTAGGCTGGGTTGGTTCCTCCAACCCTGCCTACCCGCTGATTCGCTGGGTTGTGATGCGGCCAACCCAGACTGTGCCGCTCTCCCACGAAATCGTCACGAGTGAATGAAGCTGCGTAATCTGTGACCTTGGACGCTGGCATATTGCAAGCGCGGGTGCGATAACAAGCATGGGAACAGGGGCCCACATCGGCGGCTGAAGCATTCAGCACGTCATGCGTCGGCTGTTCATCCGTAAACGACATCCATCGCGTAAAGCTGGGATGTCCCGATGACTTCGGAGTCGACGTGTCGAAAGAGCCGGGTGCACCCACCGCCACATCATCAACATCGAGCGAGGTTGCCCAAACCGGCTTCCAGACTCCGCATCCCGGGGATGTCGCCGCATTGCAACTGCTGCATGCGAACGGTATCGATGCCGTCGCCAGCTTGCTGCTCGCCGAACTGCAACGTCATCAGCCTGAATCGCGCAGCGTGGCGACCTCATCGGACTGGCCGCATTCGGTCAGCTTCCATCCTGCCAGCTCGCGCACCGCCACGCGTCTGGCGCTGGTCGAACGCGCCGTGGCCGCGCATCGGGCTGACGAGGTTCCCAGCCCGCTGACTCACATCCTCTGCGATGACGGCCAGGGCGCGGTGGCTTTGCTGCTGAGCGACGAGCCGTTCAGCACGTCGGCCGTTCCGACCCGTACTGCCGTCGTGCCGGATACCCGTACCTTGCTTGACGACGCCGGCACCCGGCTTGCGGAATTGCTTCAGTTGCGTCAGTTGCGGGAGTCCGTCGAGCGCTTGGAAAAAGGCGAGCAACTGCAACGCGCCCTGTATGCGATTGCCGACATGGCCGGTTCCGAACTCGAGATGCCGGACATGCTGCGCGGTCTGCACCAGATCGTGGGCGGACTGATGTATGCGGAAAATTTCTACATCGCGCTGCATGATGCCGATGCCGATACCCTGCGTTTCATCTACTTCGTCGACAGCGTCGAGACGGAGATGCCGCCCGACGAAGCGGTGCCGATGTCGCAGTTCGAGCGCGGGCTCACCTGGTACACCATCCACGATGGCAAGCCCATGATGGGCAGCAACGAACAACTGGGCCAGCAGGCGTCAGGACCCGTTCGTTTCCGCGGCGTGGACAGCGTCGATTGGCTGGGCGTTCCAATGATGCGCAATGGACGCGCTACGGGCGCGGTGGTGGTGCAGAGCTACCTGCCGGGCGTCCGCTTCTCCGCCGCGGACCGGTCGCTGCTCGCATTCGTGGCCGAGCACATCCTCACCGCGCTGGAACGCAAGCGCACCAAGGAGCAACTCGAATTGCGCGTGCAGCAACGCACGCGTGAGCTGGGTGAAGCCAACATCGGCCTGCGTGAGCAGATCACGGAACGCGAACGCGGCGAACGACTGCAGGCCGCGTTGTACCGGATCGCGGCTCTGGCCAATTCCGACGAGAGTTCGGAGCGCTTCTATCGGCACATTCATGCGGTGGTCGGCGAATTGCTCAATGCGGAAAACTTCTACATCGCATTGCTGTCCGCGGATGGCACATCGCTCGAATTCCCGTACTGGGTGGATGCGTACCATCCGCAGCCGTTCCAGCGGCCGCTGAAGCAGGGCTTGACCGAATACGTCATGCGCAGCGGGCGCCCGCAACTGGTGGATAAAGCACGTGCGCAGGAACTGGTGACGCAGGGCGAGATCGATTCCGGCGTGGCGCTGCGCGACTCGCCAACACATTGCTGGCTCGGCGCGCCACTGATCGGCGAGGACTCGGTGCTGGGCGCGGTCGCCATCCAGAGCTACACGCCTGAAGTCGAATACAACGAACGCGACGCCGAGCTGCTGACGTTCGTTTCGTACCAGATCGCCAGCAGCGTGCAGCGCCGCAACAATGCGCAGGCACTGATCAGGCTCAACGCTGAACTCGAGCAACGCGTTCAGGAGCGCACTGCCGAGTTGCGTGAGCAGATTGCGGTACGCGAACGCATCGAGTCGCAGTTGCTGCACCAGGTGATGCACGACGCTCTCACCGGCCTGCCCAACCGCATCTACCTGCGCGACCGCATCGAACGTGCCATGGCCTCATTGCGCCGCGACCAGGGTATGCAATTCGGCCTGCTGTACATCGACATCGACCGCTTCAAGGTGGTCAACGACAGCCTGGGCCACCTGGCCGGCGACGAAGTGCTCAAGGAAGTCGCACGCCGCCTCGCGTCGTGCGTGCGCGAGCC
>JALYOU010000081.1 GCA_030856725.1 Pseudomonadota bacterium | reverse complement strand
CGCGCGCGTTCGAGCTTGTGGCCGTGGCCAGTGGTCTTGATGAACTTGCCATCGTCCAGCCCGAGATCGCGCAGGAAGATCGGGCCGAAGGGGATGCTGTTGAGCTCGAGGAAATCGTCGAGCAGGTCGTACAGGTTCCAGGGTGAACTCGATACATAGAAAATCGGATTGCGGCCGGAAGCATCGGCGCCCGATTGCAGCGCCTGGTAGAGCTTGGCAACGCCGTTCAGCGGCTTGCGCGTGCGCGCGTTGTGCAGGAAGGTCAGCTGCGCTGCGGTTTTCAGGTCGGTGATGCTGCTCTGGAGCACGGTGTCGTCGATGTCGGAAATCACGCCGAACTTCGTTTGCGCGCCGATCTGCAGCACCGGTTGCGGTGTCAGCACCGTGCCGTCGGCCAGCGACACCGTGGCGTTGTCCCAGAGCAGGTCCGACATCGCATCAGGTGTCGCAACATTTGTATGGTAATAACCTTCGTGGTCGCTTGTTGCTTCTGCATCGACGTTGCGGTAGCGCAGCTTTAGCGTAGCGCCTGGCACTTCATCGCTTTCAAAACGTCGATAGGTGTTGAGCAGGTTGTCCCACCAGTTGTCATCGTCCTTCGGCCCGCCCAGCGGCGCTTCAGCGAGCACGCGGCCAAACAGTTCGACGCCGCGCGCATCGGCAAAGCCGCGGTAGGCGGCAATGTGACGCGGACGGTTGTATGCGAACTTGGTTTCGAAGCGGCGTCGAGCGCCGTCGAGATAGTCGTCGGCATCGATCACGGCGTCCTTCAAGTGTCGGGAGACGTGCGCGGGCCAGCGGCGTGGGGTTGGGGCAGACATGGGCCTCGGATGGGTAAAGAGGGGATGCGGGATTACAACGTGCGGAATGTTAGTGGGTTGTCAGAGCCGTGAACAACCAGCCTATCTCTCGTTGCTATTCGCCCGGGGCGTTAACGGGGACAATAGGCACAACGAAGAAATAGGCCCTGTTTTGACCTCTGAGACTCCAGACCGCGAGGCGCTGCCGGACGACACCGGCACCGATCTGCGCACCCGCCTGCTTGATGCCACGGCCCTGCTCGAATCCGTGGCCGTGGACCGTCGCGTGCTTGACGTCCTGACCGACGCAGACCGCAAGCGCCTGCGCCAAGCGATGGATCGCGTCGCCAATCCCGATCGCACCGAGCGACGGCAACTGCGCAAGACCGTACTGCGCGAGCGCAACCAGGCGCGCAACCAGCGTGACGATGCGGTGCTCGACGCCACTGGTATCCGCACGCTGCGCCGCAAGCCGGTGTTCACCACGCCGAATTATTTTCCGCCGCAGCAGTTCGAACCGCACGACATTGGGGTCGGCGCTTCTGCTGATTGCGGACCCGAACGCGGCGAATCGGTCGAACCGCAGCATTGCTATGTCTGCAAGCAGAAATATTCCGTTATCCATCATTTCTACGACCAGCTGTGTCCGACGTGCGCCGACTTCAACTTCACCAAGCGCACCGAACTTGCGGACTTGAGCGGCCGCACCGCGCTGCTGACGGGCGGGCGCGTCAAGATCGGGTACCAGGCCGGATTGAAGTTGCTGCGCGCCGGCGCACGGTTGATCGTGACCACACGTTTCCCGCGCGACTCCGCAGCGCGTTATGCGCAGGAGCCGGATTTCGGGCAATGGAGTGACCGTCTCGAAATCTTCGGGCTCGACCTGCGGCACACGCCCAGCGTCGAAGCGTTCTGCACCGAATTGCTGGCGACGCACGACCGGCTCGATTTCATCATCAACAACGCCTGCCAGACCGTCCGTCGTCCTCCGGAGTTCTATGCGCACATGATCGCGAGCGAGACGGCCGCACTGCGCGCCACGCCTGAAACGGTGCGAAAGCTGCTCGGCACGTACGAGGGCCTGCGCGGTTACAGCATGCTGCCGGACAACATCCTGTCTGAACGCCGGTTGCCTGAAAGCATGCAGACCGGATCGAACGCGGCCACGGTGGGGACGTCATCCGCGCGCCATCTCGCCGACGCGACCGGATTGACCCGCGCCGCCGAACTTTCGCAGGTGCCATTGCTCGCGGAAGAGCTGCTGGGCCAGAAACATCTGTTCCCCGAAGGCCAGCTCGACCAGGACCTGCAACAGGTCGATCTGCGTGGCCGAAACTCGTGGCGATTGCTGATGGCCGAAGTGCCTTCCGTCGAACTGCTGGAAGTGCAACTGGTCAACGCCATCGCGCCATTCCTCATCAACGCACGCCTGAAACCGTTGCTGCTGCGCACGCCGGATCGCGACAAGCACATCGTCAACGTATCCGCTGTTGAAGGCCAGTTCTATCGCAACTTCAAGACCACGCGGCATCCGCATACCAACATGGCCAAGGCCGCGCTCAACATGATGACGCGCACGTCGGCCGCCGATTACCACGGCGACGGCATCCACATGAACAGCGTCGACACTGGCTGGGTCACGGACGAGGATCCGGTCGAGATCGCGGCGCGCAAGACCATCGAGGAACGCTTCCATCCGCCGCTGGATATCGTCGATGGCGCGGCGCGCATCGTCGATCCGATCATCCACGGCATCAA
>JALYOU010000080.1 GCA_030856725.1 Pseudomonadota bacterium | reverse complement strand
ACGTAGGCGTAACTGCCGGCCAGCGTCGGACGTACGTTCTGCAGCAGCCAGATGTACGCGCTGAAGGCGACGATCGAGCCGAAGGTGATGAGATACCCGACCGACAGCGTCGCCTTCCATGTCGGCAGCGCGTGCATGCGTTCGCCGAGTACGAAGCCTGCGATCAGCATCAAGACACCACCGCACAACATCTGCGCCGCCGCGCCCATGAACGGCGATGGCAGGTCGCGTCCCTTGCTCCAGATGGAGCCGAACGACCACGCGATCGGGGCGATCAGCAATGCGATCAATCCTTGCGGGCTCGCGGACAGCGCGCTGCCAGCGTTGAGCCACACCACGCCGGCAAATCCGATCGCAAGACCAACCCATTCCAGCCGGCGCGGCCGTTGCCCGCGCATCGCCGCGAACAAGCCCATCCACAGCGGCGCCGACGCCACTGCCACAGCCGCCAACCCCGACGACACCGACTGCTGCGCGATGCACACCATGCCGTTGCCGAAGCCGAGCAGCAGCAGGCCTGTGAAAGCGGTGTTCTTCCATTGCGGGCGCGTCGGCGCGGGCATTCCGCGCAGGCGCAGCGCCGCGTACAGCAGCGTGCCTGCGATGACGAAGCGACCGCCGGCCATCAGCAGCGGCGGATAGCCGCCTTCCAGCGCGAAACGGATGCCGAGGTAAGTGGAGCCCCAGATCAGGTACACCGCGGCCATTGCAAACACGATGGCCAACGCGTGCGATCGATGTGTCGAAGCGGTCTTCATGCAGGCAGCCTACCGCCGGCGGCCGGATCGCGATTGAAAAAACATGCGCCAGGACGCAAAATTTTTGCATGGCCAAGCCGCCGCTCCCGCTCGACGAATTCGACCACCGCCTGCTCGACCTGCTGCAGCGCGATGCCGCGCGCACGCTGACGTCGCTCGGCGAGGCGGTCGGGCTGTCGGCAAGCGCCGTGCAGCGACGGTTGCTGCGCTACCGCACGTCCGGCCTCCTGCGCCAGGTGGCCGTGCTCGATCCCGAACTGCTGCCCGCGACCACGCTGGCCACCGTGCTGGTCACGATGGAACGCGACACCCTGCGCCTGCACACCGCGTTTCGCGCGCGGATGCGCGCGGCGTCGGAAGTGCAGCAGTGCTACGCGCTGGCCGGCGAATGGGATTACCTCGTGATCATGGCCGTCAGCAGCGTCGCGCATTACCGCGAGGCGGCGGAGCGGTTGTTCGTGGACGAAGGCAACGTCAAGCGCTACGACACGCGGCTGGTGTTCGATTCGGTCAAGACGGGACTGCAGCTGCCTACGCGGCTGCCGACCAAGCGCAAGCGTTGAGTGCGGTGGGTGGCCTTCGCACCCTGCGTGCGGCTGTCATCCATGGCGCCACAGTAACGGCTTCGGATCGGCCGGCCCGGCCATCCATGGCCATGCGTTCGAGGACGCAGCGAATGCGATTCAACGCATTCGCTAAGCGCGCATCCTCTCACCCTACGCGGCGCGTTCGCGTTGCAGCAGGCGTTCCTTGAGCGGCAATCCCCAGCGATAGCCGCCCAGCGAACCGTCGCTGCGGATCACGCGATGGCAGGGCACTACGATGGCGACACGGTTGTGCGCGCAGGCGCTGGCGACGGCGCGGGTGGCGCTGGGGCTGCCGAGTGATGCAGCGACATCGGCGTAGCTGCGCGTCTGGCCGACAGGAATTTTCATCAAGGCATCCCAGACGCGCTTCTGGAACGCGGTGCCGATGAGGTCCAGCGGCACCTCGTCGCGGCGGCCTGCCAGATGTTCGGCCACCGCGCGCAGGCGCGGCGCCAGGAAATCGTCGCGGCCGGCGTCCACGCGCATGCAGCGGGCGTTCGGGAATTCGCGTTGCAACGTCTGTTCGAGCGCGGCCGGATCATCGCCGAGCTCGACCATGCAGATGCCGCGCTGCGTCGCGGCGATCAGCGCATGGCCGAGCGAGGTATCGACCAGGCTCCAATGGATGTCTTCGCCACGACCGCCGGTGCGGTAGCGCGCGGGCGTCATGCCGAGTCTGGCGGCGCTGTCTTCGTACACCCGCGATGGCGACCCGTAGCCGGCGTCGTACAACGCGGCACTGACGTCGTTGCCGTCGCGCGATGCGGATTTCAATGTGCCGAGCTTGCGTTGCGCAAGGTATTGCGCCGGGCTCAGGCCGTAATGCGCGGCGAACTTGCGTTGCAGGTGCGACGCACTCAGCCCCACGGCCTGCGCGAGTTCGGCCAACGACAGCTCGCTGCCATCGAGCAGTTGCCGCGCGCGTTCGAGTTTCTGCGTGCTGGTGTCCATGGCGGAAAGACTAACGGGCGCCCGAGGCGCCCGCTATCCGATTCTTGCTTTGTCTGTTTTCGTAAGAGCGGCTTCAGCCGCGAGCTTTCAAGTCGGATCACCCTCGTGGGCGTTCGCGGCTGAAGCCGCTCCTACGCCCCGAAGGAAGTCCCTTTGGGGGACAAAAGTCATTTGTGTTCGTCGAAGCCCTACTCCGTCCAGTGCTGGGCCGACTGCGCCTCCGGCAATACCTGCGTTGTCAGCGTGCGGTCGGCATTCAACAGCGACACGGCATCGGCCAGGATCGCGGCCGATTCACGCAGCAACGGATCAGGGCGCTTTTCGGCGGCCTTCTCGCGCGCGGCGTCGCGTGCCACATCGCGTTCGCCGAGTTGCAGGCCATCGTCGGCACCATCGTCGGCCAACGGATCCAGATCGAGTCCCAGCGCCTTGCGTTCGGCCTGACGCGAAACGCGCTTGGCTTCCTGCTTGTCGCGCTCCGCGCGGCGTTCGGCCTCGTTGAGCGACAACGACTTCTTCGCCTGCTCGACACGGAACTCGGCCACATCCTGCGCCCACCACTGGAATTCCTTGTCGCCGGCCGAGCGCGCCTTGTGCAGGGTCTCCAACTTCGGCAACAGCGGCGCGAAGTTGCCGTACTGCGTGTGCGGCACGGCGGCGATGCGGGTCCAAGGCAGTGCATTGTCGTAGGTGCTTTCGCCGAATTCACTGGCATCGACGCTGACCGGGAAGCGGATGTCCGGCACCACGCCCTTGTTCTGCGTACTGCTGCCACCGGGCAGGAAGAACTGCGCGATGGTCAGCTTGAGCTGGCCGAAGCGCGCGGTTTCATTCGCCGGCCAGCGGTCGAGATCAACCAGGTTCTGCACCGTGCCCTTGCCGAATGTCGTCTCGCCGATGACCAGACCGCGGCCGTAGTCCTGCACCGCGCCGGCAAAGATTTCCGAGGCCGATGCCGAACCGCGATTGGTCAACACCGCCAGCGGTCCGTCCCAGGTCACGCCCGCATTGCGATCGCCTTCGACCGATACGCGGCCACCGGATTCGCGTACCTGCACCACCGGACCCTTGTCGATGAACAAGCCGGTGAGTTCGATGGCTTCGGTGAGCGAACCACCGCCGTTGTTGCGCAGGTCCATCACCACGCCATCGATCTTCTGCGTGCGGAACTGCGTCAGCAGCTTGGCGACATCGCGTGTAGCCGATGCGTAATCACCGTTGTTGGCGCGGCGGCCTTCAAAGTCCTGGTAGAAGCCCGGCAGTTCGATCACGCCGATGCGCTTGCCCGGCGTCGTGCCCATTGCGGGAATCTGGATGACCTTGGCCTTCGCCGCCTGGTCCTGCAGCCGCACCTTGGCGCGGGTGATGACGATGCGCACCGGCTTGCTGTCGAGCAGTGCTTC
>JALYOU010000076.1 GCA_030856725.1 Pseudomonadota bacterium | reverse complement strand
GCGTCAAGCCCGACCTGTTGCCGTATGTCTGCGACGCAGCGGCATCCAAACAGGGCAAATTCCTTCCCGGCAGCCACATCCCGATTCTTGCGCCTGCCGAACTGCGCGACGCCAAGCCTGACGTCGTACTCATCCTGCCCTGGAACATCGCCCATGAAGTAACCAAACAGCACGCGTACATCCAGGAGTGGGGCGGCGTGTTCGCTGTCGCTGTACCCGAGGTCAGGATCCTCGCGTGAAGGTTGCCGTGACTGGAGCCACGGGATTCGTCGGCCGCCATCTGGTGGCGGCGCTGCTCGCGCGCGGCCACGAGATCACCGCGGTGGCCCGGAACGCGCCGGGCGCCCACGCGTTTCCGTGGCGCGATGCAGTGAACTTCGTGGCGTGCGACGTGCACGATCCTGTCATCGATCAGGCGGCGACGATTGGCATCCCGGATGTGCTCGTTCACCTTGCCTGGCCCGGTCTGCCCAACTACAAGGGACAGTTTCATCTCGAGCAGAATCTTCCTGGCGACTACCGCTTCATCAAGCAGATGGTCGTGGCGGGTACGGGTCAGGTCATGGTCACGGGGACCTGCTTCGAATACGGCATGCAGGAGGGGCAACTCACCGAGCTGGCCGCCGCGATGCCGGGCAACGCGTATGCCATCGCCAAGAACAGCCTGCGAGCATCGCTGCAGGCCCTGCAGCGCGAACATCCTTTCGTGCTGCAGTGGGCGCGCCTGTTCTATCTGCACGGGCCCGGCCAGCATCCAGGCAGCGTGCTTGCCCAGCTCGACCAGGCCATCGATGAGGGTAAGCAGCACTTCGACATGTCCGGCGGGGAGCAGTTGCGCGACTATCTACCGATCGAAGAAGCTGCGGGCGATCTTGCTTCGTTGATCGAACGACCGCAATTCGACGGCATCATCAATTGCTGCAGTGGCAAGCCGATTTCGATCAAGCGACTGGTCGAAGAGAGGATCGCGCAGCGCGGCGCGGACATCGCACTGAATCTGGGTCATTACCCTTACCCGGACCACGAGCCTTTCGCGTTCTGGGGCTGCAGGCAACGGCTCGACGATGTGATCGGGACGCGGTCGTGAGTCGCGAGCTTTTTCGGTCGATGGATCTGCCTGTGTTGCAAAACCGGATGTTCGCCAGCGCGCTGGAAGCCAAGGCCAGCCCGATGGGCGATGTCGTTCTGGTGCAGGACGAGCGCACCGGCTTGATTTTCAATGCCGCATTCGATGCTTCATTGCTGCGTTATGACGTCGAATATCAGAACGAGCAGGCCTGCTCGCCGGCATTCCAGAGGCATCTCGAAGACGTTGCCGCAATCATTACGCGTCATTGCAAAGGCCAACGACTGATCGAGGTTGGCTGCGGCAAGGGCTACTTCCTGGAACTACTGCGCAGCTTGGGCTTCGACATCACGGGCATCGATCCTGCCTATGAAGGTGGCAATCCGGATGTGATCACGGCTCGATTCGAGCGTGGCCTGGGCCTGACAGCAGACGTCATCGTGCTGCGCCATGTCCTTGAACATATTTCCGATCCCATGGCCTTCCTGTCGGATGTCTGCGAGGCGAACGGCGGGCAAGGGTTGATCTACATTGAAGTGCCGTGCTTTGACTGGATCCTGCAACGCGGCGCGTGGTACGACATCTACTACGAGCATGTGAATTATTTCAGGCTGGATGATTTCGATCGCATGTTTGGCCAGGTCCATGAGCGCGGCCGCCTGTTTGGCGAACAGTACCTGTACTTGGTCGCCGATCTGGCCAGCCTGCGTCGTCCAAGGGCAACAAGTGATGACAGGGTTGCCATGCCCGCCGATTTCCTGGCAGGTATCGATCGCACGATTGCCATCATCGAGAACGACAACGGGAAAGCGAATGCCCTCTGGGGTGCGGCGTCCAAGGGCGTCATTTTTTCGGTGTATCTGCAACGCGCGGGGCTTGGCCTGGATGTGGCCATCGACATCAATCCCGCCAAGCAGGGGCGATTTCTGGCGGGCAGTGGCCTCAGGGTGTGCGCTCCCCGCGACGCGTCCGGCCGGTTGAGGGCAGGGGACAACATTTTCGTCATGAATTCGAATTATCTCGCCGAGATAACCGACACGTCGGATTGGCGCTATTCGTATTTCACGTTGGACCATGGTGCGGAGGCTGCCGCATGTGGTGGAGCGAAAGGTCGGGGCATCGTATGACGGATGGCATTCCGAGCTGCCGGATGGTTGAGCCATGTCGCCGCTGAAGCGAAACCTGATCGCCAATTATCTTGGCCAGGGATGGGTGGCCCTGATGGGCCTTGCCTTCATCCCGGTGTACATCCGTTTCCTGGGTGTCGAGTCCTATGGATTGATCGGTTTTTTTTCGGTGATGCAGACCTGGCTGGCGTTGCTCGACATGGGAATGACGCCCACGCTCAACCGAGAAATGGCGCGCTTCAAGGCGGGCGCGCACAGCGCGCAGTCGATCCGCGATCTGTTGCGTAGTCTCGAGATCCTCTGTTTCAGCATTGCCGCGCTCATCGCGGTGTCGGTGCTGTCGGCGTCCGGTTATCTGGCCAGTCACTGGCTGCAGGCCAAACAGCTGTCGGTGCAGACCGTGGCCGATGCGTTGTCGGTGATGGCGCTGGTGGTCGCACTGCGATTCGTGGAAGGCGTGTATCGCGGCTCGCTGTTCGGACTGCAGCGACAGGTCTGGTACAACGCGGCCAGCGCGGTACTGGCGACGATCCGCCATGGCGGCGCCGTGGCGATCCTTGCCCTCGTGTCACCAACGATCAGCGCGTTCTTCCTCTGGCAGGCGGCAATCTCGATCGTGTCGATCCTGGTCTTCGGCGTGACCGTGCACCGCTCGCTGCCGGCGGCGCCGACGCCGGCGCGATTCTCGCGCGCGGCGCTGACGGGCGTCTGGAAATACGCAGGCGGAATGCTGGGCATCACGCTGCTGTCGGTGCTGCTCACGCAGGTGGACAAGATACTGCTCTCGCGCATGCTCGAGCTGTCGGCGTTCGGTTATTACATCCTCGCCGCGACGGTGGCAGGCGCGCTGTACATGGTGATCAGTCCGATCACGCAAAGTGTGTTCCCGCGCATGGTGGAACTGGCCACGCGACACGAAGAGGCCGTGCTGATTTCGACGTACCACCAGGGCGCGCAACTGGTCACCGTGTTGACGGCGCCGGCGGTGATGCTGCTGTGTTTCTTCGCCGGCGGCGCGATCTATGCATGGTCGGGCGATGGAAGTCTGGCGATGCACACCGCGCCCATCTTGATGCCGCTGGCCTTGGGCACGTTTCTCAACGGATTGATGTGGATGCCGCACCAATGCCAGCTGGCGCACGGCTGGACCAGTCTTGCCCTCAAGACCAACCTGGTCGCGGTGTTGCTGCTGGTGCCGGCCATCATTTGGGTGGTGCCGCAGAATGGCGCGGTCGGCGCTGCGTGGATCTGGGTGGCACTCAACGTCGGCTACATCCTGATCGCGCAACAATTCATGCATGCAAAACTGCTGCGGCACGAGAAATGGGCGTGGTACGGCAAGGATGTCTTGCTGCCGCTGCTCGGTGCCGCGCTGGTCATGCTGCTGGCGTGGCGGTTTCAGCCTGACGCGTTCGAGGATCGCTGGCACTGGATCGCGTTCCTGTCGTGCACGGGACTCATCGCGATGCTGGGCTCGCTGGCCCTGGCTAACCTGCTTCGACCTCGCGCGTTGTCGCTGATCGATCGCGCGCTCCATCGGCCTGCACGCGCGCCGCAGGCCAGCACAGGAAACGATCGACCTTGACGCCATTGGTGACCACGATCATCCCGACCTATCGTCGCCCTGCGTTGCTGCGGCGCGCGATCGGCAGCGTGCTGGCGCAGACGTGGCCGCATCTGCGCGTGTGCGTGTACGACAACGCCTCGGGTGACGAGACCGCCGAAGTCGTCGCGGAATTCGGGGATGCCCGCGTGGAGTATCACTGCCACGCGGAGAACATCGGCACGTTCGCCAATTTCTCGCACGGGCTCGACGCCGTGTCCACGACGTATTTTTCCTTCCTGTCCGACGACGACGTGCTGCTGCCGGATTTTTACAAGACCGCCGTCGAGCAACTCGAGCCGTATCCCGAGGCCGCCTTCTGGGGAGGCACGACCATCATCATGACCGAGGAGGGCACGATCAAGGACGTGACCGATTGGCCGGCGGCCTATTACACACCGCCCGACGGCCTGCTCGCGATGATCGAAAACAACCACATGATCTGGACATCGGTGCTGTTCCGGACGGACAAGGTGCGATCGATCGGGGGGCTAGATCCGGAGGTGGGCGCGCCGATCGATACCGATTACATGCTGCGGCTGGCCGCGCGGTTGCCGTACATGACGTCGCCGGCTCCGGCCGCGATTTGGATGTCGCATCCCGAATCCAGCACGGTGCTGGCCGATCCCGGCTTCATCTGGCCGGGCTGGTTGAAGACCGTGCGCAACATCACCGAGGACGAATCGATCGCAGCCGAGGTGCGCGCAAACGTCGGCCGCAGCTTGATCGATCAGCTCAAAAGACAGCTGTTTCAGATCGGATACAATTCGATC
Organism: Pseudomonadota bacterium; assembly: GCA_030856725.1. Classification (GTDB taxonomy): domain Bacteria; phylum Pseudomonadota; class Gammaproteobacteria; order Xanthomonadales; family Xanthomonadaceae; genus JALYOU01. The sequence goes on along the minus strand of JALYOU010000076.1, from coordinate 4,174 downwards.
CGGCAGAAAAAGTTCGACGATGCGCGCCATGTCGCCGGCATTCTTCGCGACCGCTATGACGAACCTGCGAAGGCGAATCTGCTTGCGGGCATGGCCTGGACCTTCCGGCATGTGCCACCGGCCCATCCGATGGTCGCACTCTTGGATCGTCTGCGTGGCGCGACCAGAAGCGCCGCACGCGCCAGGTCGAAGGATCTGCAGCACCGGTTCGGCGACTACGCGCGATTCATCGCGGTGCCGGATCCACTTCAAAAGAATCCACTTCAAAGACCTTGATTCCCTGCTTCACGGACCGGCGCTCGAGCGTTGACTGACTCCCGCAAACCCATCGTCGTGCACCTGGTCACGTCCCTGGATTTCGGAGGCGTCGAGAGCCACATGGAAACGCTGGCCCGGCACGCCGCGGGTTCTTCCATGGCGCTCGTGTTTCATGCGATCGGCCCAGGCGGCGCCGTGGAACGCAGCATGAAAACACTGGGCGCGCATGTGGTCGCCATGAACCTGTCGACACGACTCCCTGCGCTGTCCTCGATCGTGACCCTGTATCGCCTGTTCCGGCGCATGCGTCCACTGGTCGTGCATACGCATGGTGCCGAGGCGAATGTCTGCGGCCTGATCGCCGCCTGGCTGGCCCGTGTACCCGTGCGGATCGGCGAGGAGATCGGGATGCCCGATCATGGCCCGAAGGCACGCGCGGTGTTTCGCGGCATCTACATGCTGGCCCATCGGGTCGTGGGCATTTCGCAGGCGGTGACGGACTGGCTCGTCGCCAGCGGCGAAGTGCCGCCGCGCAAAGCCGTGCGTTTGTACAACCCGGTTGAACTACCCGCATTCGCACAGGATGCGCCCAGTCTGGAAAGCGTGTTCCGCATCGGCTTCGTCGGTCGTCTGGAGCAGGTCAAGAACCCGCGCGTGCTGATCGACGTGCTCGCTGGTCTGCGCCGCGACGGCATCGCCGCAGAACTCTGGCTGGTAGGCGACGGGTCGCAACGGGCGATGCTGCAAGCGCATGCCGACGTGCAGGGGATGTCGCAGCATGTTGTTTTTCACGGCTATCAGCCCGATCCCGCCCGCTTCGTGCGCCAATGCCATGTCTATGTGCAACCTTCGCTCTCGGAAGGGTTTGGGCTGGCGTTTGTCGAAGCCATGGGGGCCGGCGTGCCGGTCATCGTGAGTGCGTTCGGCGGCGCAGCCGAGATCGTCCAGCATGATGTGACGGGATGGATCGTTGCCGAGCCCAGTGAAGCCTTGTTGACCGGCGCGCTGTTGTCCGTGCACGGCTTGGGCACACAGCACCTGCTATCTGTCGGCCGCGCGGCACGCACTTCGGTCGAACGCAGGTTCCAGCCGGCAAGTTACCTGACCGCACTCGATGCGTTGTATGCGCAGGTCCTGCACGGCGCGTCACCGTCCATCGCCCGGACTTGAAAGCGTCGGGCTGTCTCCATCCAACATCACGCCACAACCGCAACAGGAACAACGACGGCATGTTTGCAATCCAGATGAAGAAACTCCTGAAGGAGATCCAGTTCCATTCTCCTTTCCGGCACAATTTTTTTCCCAAGTACGCCTACAACTTCACGGTGCCGCAGTTGCTCTTCCTCTGCGAGTCGCTGACGAAGACACAGCACGTGCCCGGGAGCGTGATCGAGATCGGCTGCCACAACGGCGCGACCACGGTGTTGTTCAACCGGCTCATGGACGACCTGGGCATGCGCAAGGATTACTTCGCCGTCGACACGTTTTCAGGGTTCACCCGCGAGGATGTCGAGTTCGAGGTCAAGCATCGCGGCAAGAAGGACGAGCTGTTCGCGGGCGCTTTCGAAGTCAATAACAAGAAGTGGTTCGACGGGACGATGGCGCAGAACAACATCAATCGCGTCACGTCCATCCAGGCCGACGTCAACACGATCGACATGGCCGCACATGCACCGTATTCGTTCGCCCTGCTAGACGTGGACCTGTACAAGCCCACGAAGAAATGCCTGCATGAAATTCATGACGCCATGAGTTCCGGCGGCATCATCATCATCGATGACTGCGACGAGGCCGATGTGCGCTGGGACGGCGCCGACCAGGCGTACAAGGAGTTCGCGGCCGAGATCGACCAGCCCGTCGAGATCGTGCAGCAGAAACTTGGCGTCCTGCGCAAGGCATGAGTGCCACGTCTTGCCCGCGCGTTGCCAGGAGCCACGATTGATCCCGGTTCGGATCCTGTTCGTGACCTGGGACGGCCCGCAGGTCGCCTATCTCGAGAGCCTGTATCTGCCGATCTTCGAGGCGCTGATGCGGCGCGGACATTCCGTGCACGTGCTGCAGTTCACATGGGCCGATGCGGCGCAGCGTGCAGCCATCCAGGTGCGCTGCGAAGCGGCGGGATGCACGTATCGAAGCGTGTCGGTGTTGCGCACGCCGGTGGCGGCGGGAGGTCTCATCACAGCCGTGCTTGGACGCTGGCATGTCATGGGCGAGATCAAACGCCACGCGATCGATGTGGTGATGCCGCGTAGCACCTTGCCCGCACTTGCCGCGGGCCTGGCCTTGAAGCAGGCGACCCACGTGCGGATGGTGTTCGATGCCGACGGCCTGCCGCACGACGAACGCGTCGATTTCGAGGGCTGGTCGCCGCATGGTCTGGCGTATCGCGTGTTGCGGGACATGGAAGCGTCCGCAGTGCGGCGCGCCGATGTCGTGTTGACGCGTTCGCGCAAGGCGATCGACATCCTTGCTGCGCGCGCTGGCGGCGGAACCGCGGAAGAAAAATTCCTCGTCGTGGGAAATGGCCGGGACGCGGAGCGTTTTCGACCCGCATCTGATGCGGAACGTGCGGCGACGCGGCGCGAACTTGGCGTCAGCGACGCCGCGCCGTTCGTGGTCTATGCAGGCTCGATCGGTGAGCAGTACTGCCTGGCGGAAATGCTGTCGTTCTTCAGGCGCGTGCGCGCGCTCGCGAGCGATGCGTCGCTGCTGCTGCTGACCGGCTCGCCCGAAGCGGCGGAGCGTGGCCTCGACGGTTTCGACGACCTTCGGCCCCACTGCCAGATCCGGCACGTCGCCGCCGACGACGTGGCGCGTTTCCTCGGTGCGGCCGATCTGGGGCTCGCACTTCGACGCCCCACGTTTTCGATGCAGGCAGTCGCGCCCATCAAGCTCGGCGAGTATCTCCTGTGCGGCATTCCAGTGCTGGCGACGCAAGGCATCGGCGACACGGATGCGCTGCTGACGCCGGACGTCGGCCGCTCGCTGGCTGCCATGACGCCGGACACGCTGGACGCCGCCGCCGACTGGTTCGTGCGCGATGTGCTGCAGGATCGTGAAGGTTTCAGGGCGCGCAGCCGGAAAGCCGGCTTGCAAAACTTCAATCTCGCAGCGACGGTCGAAGCCTATGCGAATGCCATCGCGAGGGTTGCTTCCCGATGAACTTCGGTGCTGCCCGCGTTGGCTACGTGCCCTATAGCCGGACGCTCGATGCGCCCGGCGACCGACGCAGGTTTGTCCATTACGCACGCAAGCGCGGCATCAGCTTTGAGATCGCCGATCCGCGCAAGGATTACGACGTGGTGGTCCTTTCCAGCACTGCGGACATCAGCGTGTGGAGCGGTTACACGAAAGCGAAGATCGTGTACGAGATCATCGATTCGTACCTCGCGCTTCCGCGCACCAACGCCAAGGCACGCCTGCGTGGATTGTTCAAATTCCTGTCGAGGCAAAGCAAATACCCGCAACTCGATCACTGGAACGCAATCGCCCGCATGTGCAGGCGCGCGGATGCGGTGATCTGCTCGACCGAGGAGCAGCGGCGCGACATCCTCAAGTTCTGTCCGGATGTGCACGTGATCCTCGACGTGCATGTCGGTGTGACCCGCGTCGCCAAGACCGACTACAGCGCGCATCAACCTTTCCGGCTGGTGTGGGAAGGCTTGCCGCAAAACCTGGCCTCTCTGCAACTGATACGACCGGCCTTGCAGCAATTGCATGCGCGACATCCGCTGGAATTGCATGTGGTGACGGACGCGAGCTATTACCGCCATCTCGGGCGCTATGGCAAGACCGATACCTTGCAGGAGTTGCAGCGCCTGCTGCCGGAAGCGCGCTTCCATGCGTGGAACGAGAACGATTGCGCCCAGATCATCTGTTCCTGCGACCTAGCGGTCATTCCGCTGCCGCTGGACGA
>JALYOU010000073.1 GCA_030856725.1 Pseudomonadota bacterium | reverse complement strand
GTCAAGGACAAGGTCGAACTGCTGCTCGGCGTCAACGCCGCGGCGATGCAGGCCGGTGCGAACTTCGGCAACTCGTCGATGTTCCTGGTCAACGAGCAGAAGTATTTCGCGTCCACCGACGGCTCCTACATCGACCAGGACGTGCACCGCATCTGGGCGCCGTTCACCGTGACTGCCATCGACAAGGCGAGCGGCAAGTTCCGGACACGCGACGGGTTGTCCGCGCCAATGGGCATGGGCTACGAATACCTTGACGGCAAGCGGTCGGGCAAAGTCGAGTCGCCCAACGGGGTCATCAACTACCGCAAGTCCTACGACATGCGCGAGGATGCGATTGCTGCCGCGAAACAGACGCGCGAGAAACTGAAGGCGCCGTCGGTCAAACCGGGCAAGTACGACCTTGTGCTCGATCCGTCGCACCTGTGGCTGACCATCCACGAATCCATCGGCCATCCCACCGAGCTCGATCGCGTGCTTGGTTACGAAGCCAACTACGCAGGCACCAGTTTCGTGTCGCTGGACAAGGTCAAGGAGCGCTTCCAGTACGGTAGCGACAAGGTCAACGTGTTCGCGGACAAGACGCAGGTCGGCAGCCTCGGCGCGGTCGGCTACGACGACGAAGGCGTCAAGACCAAACAGTGGGACCTGATCCGCGAAGGCAAGCTGGTGAATCTGCAGGCGACGCGCGATGAAGTGCACTGGCTGGGCGAGGACGTATCGCATGGCAGTTCGTATGCCGATTCGTGGGACAGCGTGCAGTTCCAGCGCATGCCCAACGTGTCGCTGGCGGCGGGCAAGGACAAGCTGAGCGTCGCGCAGATGATCGGGGACGTCGAGAACGGCATCTACATCATCGGCAACGGTTCCTTCTCCATCGACCAGCAGCGCTACAACGCGCAGTTCGGTGGTCAGCTGTTCTACGAGATCAAGAACGGCAAGATCACGCACATGCTCGAGGACGTGACCTACCAGATGCGCACGCCAGAGTTCTGGAATGCGTGCGCGGCGGTGTGCGACCAGTCGGATTACCGTTTCTCGGGCTCGTTCAGCGATGGCAAGGGGCAGCCCAGTCAGTCGTCAGCGGTGTCGCACGGTTCGGCGACGACGCGATTCAACGGCATCGATGTCATCAGCAGCGCGCGCAGCCTCTAGCTGCACCGCACACAGACAAGGATCACTCCATGAGCCAGATTTTCATGAGCCAGATTTCATGAGCCAGATTTCATGAGCATGCGCACCGAGGCCCAAGCCAAGGCCATCCTCGACAAGGTCATCGCGCTGTGCAAGGCCGACGAATGCACGGCAACGCTGACCGGTTCCAGTGAAGGCAACGTGCGCTTCGCTCGCAACGACATCACCACCAGCGGCGTGGTCGAGAACACCGAACTCGGGGTGCAGGTCGCCTTCGGCAAGCGCAGCGGCAGTGCCACCATCAATCAGTTCGACGATGCCTCGCTGGAGCGCGTGGTGCGCCGTGCAGAGGAACTGGCCAAGTTGTCGCCCGAGAATCCCGAGTTCATGCCGGCGATCGGCAAGCAGGTGTACAAGGCGAGTCCCACGTTCAGCGCCGCCACGGCCGCGATCACGCCCGCGTTCCGCGCAGGGGTCGCGCGTGATTCGATCGCGCCTTCGAAGGCGGGCAACCTCATCGCGGCCGGTTTCCTCGAAGATAGCGAAACCTTCACCGCCATCGCCAATAGCAAGGGCAATTTTGGCTATCAAAAGGCCACCAACTTCGACTACACCACCACCGTGCGCACCGAGGATGGCCGCGGGTCCGGCTGGGTGGGACGGCAGGTGACAGACATCAAAGGGTTCGATGCGGGCAAGGAAATTCGCACGGCCATCCGCAAGGCACGCGAATCGGTCGATGCGAAAACTCTCGAGCCCGGCAAGTACACGGTAGTGCTCGAACCCGCTGCGGCGGCAGGGCTGATCGGCGCGATGATGGGGTTCTTCGACGCACGTCGCGCCGACGAAGGCCGCAGCTTCCTGTCAAAAAAGGGTGGCGGCAACAAGCTCGGCGAACAGGTCTACGATCCGCGCGTCAATATCTGGACCGACCCGTGGGACGTGCAAGCTCCCGTCCTGCCCTGGGACGGCGAAGGCCTGGCACGCATCCGCTTGCCGCTGGTGGAGGGAGGCAAGGTCAACAATCTCAACTACTCGCGCTTCTGGGCGCAGAAGCAGGGCAGGGAAGCGATGGGGATGCCCGGAAACATCCTGATGACCGGCGGCGACAAATCCACCGCCGACCTCGTGCGAGGCACCGAACGCGGCGTGCTCGTCACCCGCACCTGGTACATCCGCATGGTCGATCCGCAAACCGTCCTGCTCACCGGCCTCACGCGCGACGGCACCTTCCTGATCGAGAACGGAAAAATCAAACATCCGGTGAAGAATTTCCGCTTCAACGAATCGCCTGTAACCATGCTCAACAACATCGACGAACTCGGTAAGCCCGTGCGCGTCGCGTCATCGGAAGGCGGCGGCGGACGCATGGTGATTCCGCCGATGCGGGTCAAGCAATTCAACTTTACGTCGTTGTCGGATGCTGTCTAGATGTTGGCAGGAGCGGACCCGTCGTAGACGCGACACGCTAATGCTGCACCGGTCGCATGCGTGCAGGTTTGGTATTCGACCAAAATAAATCAGGCGCGCTCGCAAAACGGTCGCATGTTGCGGAGTGAAGCCCGTTGGATCGCGCACCTCCATGTTCCAAGGATGCCGGTCGAATGGGGCGCACCAGAATATTGATGGACCGCCCACATCGGCGTCGCAATCGTGCACGTCCGTCGACACTTCAGGTGACAAGAACGCATGACTCAGTCCTTTCCGCCTGTCGTGGCACCCGCCGGCTCATCGCTAGTACTGCGACTGCTGCGCGTGCTCAAGCGTGAGCCGATCCTCTTCGTAACCCTGGCTTACCTGCTGATTTCGTTTATCGGCATCTGGGCAAGTTATTGGTTCTACGAGCGGTTCGGCATTCCCATCCTGCAGTTCATGCAAGGCAGCGATTACCTGGTCGCGGGATTGCGTGAGCCGGCGTACCTCGGCCTGCTGCTGGCGGCGCTGGTCATTTCCTGGATGGTGACGTGGCCGGAGCGCTGGCGCCGCCGCAATGCGGATCGCAGCGAAGCGATGCGCCAGCGCTGGTGGGGGAAAATCGTGTTCCCTGGCAGTAACCCGTTATGGAGCTGGTGGGGGATGACGCCGGAAACCGGCGTCGTGTTCAGCACGTTCTGGGTGATGATCTGGATGGTGTTCGCGCTGATGGTGAACAAGGCGGAAGACATCCGCCGAGGCGCCGGCCAACCGTTGCGTCTGACGCTGGCCGGCTCAGTCGAGCCGCTGCCTGGGAACGCACGCCTGCTCGGCACCAGTAGCGCTTTCGTGTTCGTGTACTGGCCCGAGGACAGGCGAGCAGAGGCGTTACCGATCGAGTCCATCACGCGCATTCATTCGCTGCGGCCGGCGGATGCGCGCACTTCGGCCACGCCACCCCGGCCTGCCAAACCTCACGTGACCCAGTGACCCACATGCATTCGTGGGCGCAGGCGGTGAGACGCCATGCGCCGATCATGCGGGTCTCAGCTCCGGAGTAAGACCATGACCCGACGCAGCGGTAGCGCCGACTTGCCCTTGCATGGCGGCCGCGTGCCGCAATGGCTGGCCGACCGGATGACGCGATTGGGCGCGGTGATGTGCGAGGCGATCGTGCACACCTATGGACGCGATGAATTGTTGCGGCGGCTCGCACATCCGTTCTGGTTCCAGTCGTTTGGCGCGGTCATGGGGATGGACTGGCATTCGTCGGGAATCACCACCAGCGTGATCGGCGCGCTTAAGCGCGGGCTTGCGCCGTTGTCGGGTGAGCTCGGCATCCATGTCTGCGGCGGCCGCGGGAAACATTCGCGCAAGACGCCTGAAGAACTGATCGCGATCGGGGAACGCACTGGTTTCGACGGAACGGCGCTTGCGCGCGCGAGCCGGCTGGTGGCGAAGGTGGACAGCGCAGCGGTGCAGGATGGCTTCGATCTATACCTGCATGGTTTCATCGTGACCGACGACGGGCGCTGGGTGGTGGTGCAGCAGGGCATGGATGGTGAACGCGGGCAGGCGCGGCGGTATCACTGGTTGTCGGAAGGGCTCACGAGTTTCGTCGATGATCCGCATGCGGCGGTGGAGGGAGAGGGGCAGGGTTGCATCGTGAATCTTGCGGATCGGCGTGCGGCGAAGTCGCGTGAGGCGCAGGTGGAGTTGTTGCGGGTGCTGGGCCCGGATGGAGTCGCCCGAGAGTTGGAGAAGATGGGAGCGGACCGTCCTGGTGAACCGGTGCGCGTCGAGGCGGGAGCCCAAAGCGTCCAATCAGTTTCTGGGGCGTTGATGCAATCTGACGCGCAAGCGCATGTGGCGGCGCAGGCACCCTTACAGCTCGGCTTGCTTCCGCACCTGATCCTGCCCGACCACCACGATGTCCGTAGCAGCGACATCGTCACGCGCCGCCTGCATGGCAATCTCGCTGCGGCCGCCGATTGCGGCCCTCGGGATTTCATTGAGTTACTACAAGTTCCAGGCGTCGGCGCGCGCACCGTGCGCGCGTTGGCGCTGGTGGCGGAAGTGCTGCATGGCGCGCCGTGCCGCTTCAGCGATCCGGCACGCTTTTCGCTTGCGCATGGCGGCAAGGATCGCCATCCGTTCCCGGTGCCGACGCGCGTGTATGACCACACCATCGACGTGCTGAAGTCGGCGGTGCGCAATGCGAAGCTTGGGCGGGAGGAACAACTTCGAGCCTTGAAGCGACTCGACGATCAGGCGCGCAGGCTTGAACGGCATGCGACGGGCCCCTCGATCGAACAGTTGATCGCCGAGGAAAACCAACAGTCACACGCCTACGGCGGGCGCAGTGTGTTTGGCTGGGAAGCGCCGCAGCCGGAATCGAGACACGACGCTGTGCGTCTGCAGTGTCGGGCGGAGTCCGCGTAGCAACTTCCGCCCTCTTGAACTATTACTTGCTCAGCGCAGCGGCATGCGTAGGCGCTGGCCGTTCCAGTTCAGCAAAACACTGTCGGCATCAATCCGCTCCACGACCGCCTCGCCGAGGCGGTCGCCTTCGCCGCGGCGCGCGCCGTCGATGATCACGAAACGCCGCGCGGGATCCGCATCCCACATGTGCATGCTCATCCGCAGCGGCGGCAGCTGCTTGCGCTGTGCGCCACTGAGGTCGTTGAGGTCCAGCGTGCCGCTTGCTGATGCTGTCGGTGCTGATGCTGTCGGTGCGGATGCTGCCGGTGCAGGCAGTGCGACTGCCGGAGCGGGCGGTGTCACCGGGGCTGCAGCGATCTCGCGTGGTAGCGGCGATGGGGGATCGCGTGCGGGCGTGGGCGCCGATGCGGAGCCGGCACGCTGTTGCGCGACCGCCGCGTTTTCAGACGCAGCCAGTGCCGAAGCTGACGAGGAAGAAGGTGCGAATGGGGGCGCACCGATGTTTGCATCGGACGAGGGTACGGGTATCGCCGCAACGCCCGCAGCGTTGTCCCGCCCGGTCGGTGCCGTCATCGCCGGTTGCGTGGAGGCCTGTTGCGGCGGAGGTGACGTTGCGTCCAGAGCATCCTCCCGGACCGGTGTCGATGTGCGTTCATCGCGCCCAGGCGCCGACCATTGCTCGCGCGTCAACCACGCAGCGCCGATCAACACGGCGACAGCCAGTCCCACCCATACCGCGGGCGACAGCCCGGCGTCGCGTTGACGCACGGCGGGCGGTAGTTCGGTGAACAGATCCGGCGCCAAGCCGCGACGACGTTCCGCTTCCGACTTGCGCAAGGCTTCGAGGATCAATGACATGCAGGCATCCTCATTGCAATGTGCGCGCGAGGCGCGGGCCGGGTTCATCGCCGGCCAGCGCCATCAAGGTTTCTGGTCCGACCATTCCATCGGCGCCCAGTGCGTGGGCGCGTTGGAATTCACGCACCGCCGTGCGCATCTGGATATCGGACGTGTCCAGACCCAAGTCGCTTTCGCTGCCTCTTGCTTCCAGGCGCTGACGAATCCAGTGACGCGCGGCTCCCTCGGTCGTGGTGACGATGGGCGGCGCAAGGAACGCTGGCCCGCGCCACACTGCGGCGTAGTCGCCGCGCCACCATTGTTCCAGCGCGATGCGGTCGACGTCGAACGTGGTGTCGTCGAGACGCAAACGCACCTGCACCGCATCAGCGCCGGTCAGCAATGCCCACACATCGCGGCCGTCGATGCGCAGGCGCAGCAACGCCGGGCGGCCGAGCATCGCGAGTTTGTCGAGGCGCGCAACGCCACGCACGCAATACAGTCCCGGCGTGGGCATGGGCGCGCAGAATGCGGTGCGCATGGCATCGTTCTGCTTG
>JALYOU010000071.1 GCA_030856725.1 Pseudomonadota bacterium | reverse complement strand
CTGGCATCACCGAACGAACAGATGACGATGCTGTCGTCGGGAATGGGCAACCCGTGGCCGATGCGCCTGCCCTGCTCGATCCCCACCGCCGTTCCGAAGGCTTTCGGGAGGTGCGATGCGATGGTCGAAGTCTGCGGCAACACCCACAACGGCTTGCTGCCCCACACCTTGTGCCGTCCGCCGGACGCCGGATCGTCCTTGCTGGCCGCAAACGACAACGCCGAATCCATCACCGGGTCCATGCCCGGCAGCTTGCGGAAGCGCTCGGCCATGAAGCCGCCGCTGCGGTAATGCAGGAACGCCGGATCGGTGTGCCGCGTGAGCCGTGCGACCATCGCATTGCCTTCGTGGCCGCTGGAACCGATGGTGTAGAAAACCTTGTTCTGTACTCGCAGCACGCGTGCCATCAGGTCGAGATGACGTGATATCAATTGCGACTCGAACAATTCGCGAAAGCCCTGCGCATCAAGCGCGCTGCTGTCGAGGATCGCCTCGTCCGGCGCCGGCCTGGCATCGGCCTGTCCATTCCAGTCGCGTACGAATTCCTGGAAATTAACGTCGCAGATCTCGGCGCGATTAACGCCTTTCATGCGTGCGGAAATGGGAGTCGGCATAGTCATGGCTTTCGTAGGGCGGGGCTTGACCCGCCGCGAGGTAATTGGATGGCGGTTCAAGACCCGCCCTACGGGTTCGGCAGTTCCGGCAAGGCTTGCGCTTCCGCGCCCGGACCGGGCATGGGCACGAAGCCGCGCGTCATGCGTACACGAGCGAGCCAATCTCGAACTGCCGGGTATGCCGACAAATCAAATCCGCCGTGATGGGCAACATCGGTATAGGCGAACAACGCGATATCGGCGATGCCGTATTCGTCACAGCTGAACCATGCGTTCGCCGACAGATGCTTTTCCATCACGGCCAATGCTTGCTCGCCACGCTCGCGCAGTATGGGTAGTTCGACGCGGCGCGGTGAATCGAGAGGGGTCCAGCCGCAAATAAAACGCGCAACCGCGATGTATGGCTCATGGCTGTACTGCTCGAAAAACATCCAGCTGAGCGTCTGCGCGCGTTGCCAAGGATCTGCCGGCAGGAACGACGTGCCATCAGCGAGATAAAACAGGATCGCATTGGATTCGACCAGCACGCGGCCGTCATCGAGTTCCAGCATCGGTACTTTGCCGTTCGGATTCTTCAGCAAATATTCCGACGTGCGGGTCTCGCCGTGCGCGCTGTCTATTTCGACCCAATGATATTCACGGCCGAGTTGTTCCAGCAGCAACCGAATCTTGTGGCAATTGCCGGACACCGACATGCCGTACACCGTGTTCATGCGGCTGCTCCCCGGCGTCGTGTCCGCCACTGTTCGCGTGTCTGGCCCCAGATATTGTTCGGGGAATCCTCATAAGGCGACGGTAACTTGCCCGGACCGCGATTGCTGGAGCCAAGGCGCTTCGCGAGCCCGATTGAAGCGCCATTGTCGGGATGGATGCAATGGATGACGTCATCCCAATCCAGCGTATCGAACGCCCAGTCCATCGCGGAGGAAGTGCCCTCGAATGCGTATCCCTTGCCCCAGAACGCGCGATCGATGGCCCAACCCATTTCATTGCCAGGCCAGCCTTCGGGCCGCCAAGGTCCTAGTTGCCCAACCCAGCGTCCTGTAGCGCGCTCGATGACCGAGAACATCGCGAACCCCTGGATCTGCCACGCCCCGACCATCATCAGGAACTTGCGCCAAGCCACAGCGCGCGAGACATGACCACCAATGAAGCGCGCGGCTTCCTCGTCCGCGAGGAGCATGGCGTAGGCGTCAAAGTCTTCGCGCAATGGTTGACGAAGGATGAGGCGTTCGGTCTCAAGTTGTGGATGGGTCATGAGTTGCCCTATGTTCCCCTTCTCCCGCCGGGAGAAAGTGGCGCGCAGCGCCGGATGAGGGCGCGGACTTTCAGATCACAGTGGACCTTTCCCAGCTAGTCACTCTTCCGCCTTCATCCGCCCTTCGTGCACCTTCTGCCGAGGGAGAAGGAACATCCCAATCAGAACGCGTTGATACCCGTCAACTCGCGCCCCACGACGAGTTGATGCACTGTCTCCGTGCCCTCATACGTAATCACCGACTCCAGATTCAACGCATGCCGGATCGCAGCATGCTCGGTGGTGATGCCTGCACCTCCAAGCAGATCGCGGCAATCGCGGGCAATGTCGATGGCCATGCGGCAGTTGTTCCACTTGGCAAGGGAGACCTGCGTCGGCTGCATGTTGCCGGCATCCTTCAGGCGGCCCAGCTGCAACGACAACAGCTGCGCCATCGTGATCCGTCGCGCCATGTCCGCCAGACGCAACTGCACAGCCTGGTTGGACGCGAGTGGTCGCTCGAACAGGATGCGTTCCTTCGAATAATTCAGTGCTTCATCAAGGCAGGCGATGGCCGCGCCGATCGGACCCCAGGTGATGCCATATCGGGCCTGCGTCAGGCATCCCAGCGGACCTTTCAACCCTTTCACGTTCGGCAGGCGATTGACATCCGGCACGCGCACGTTGTCGAAGAACAGCGCCGACGTCACCGAAGCGCGCAGGCTCATCTTTTTGTGGATTTCCTGCGCTGCGAAACCAGACATCCCTTTCTCGACCACGAAGCCTTGGATGCCGTCATCGGTCTGCGCCCAGACAATCGCGATGTCAGCCAGGTTGCCGTTGGTGATCCACATCTTGGAGCCGTTGAGGATCCAGTCGTCGCCGTCGCGTTTGGCATTGGTTTTCATGTTGGCTGGATCGGAACCGCCCTGCGGCTCGGTCAGCCCGAAGCAACCGATGACCCTGCCCGCCGCCATGTCCGGCAGCCAGCGTATGCGTTGCTCCTCGCTGCCGTAGGCGTAGATCGGATACATGCACAGCGACGACTGCACGCTGACGAAGCTGCGGATGCCGCTGTCACCGCGTTCAAGTTCCTGGCAAATCAAGCCGTAGCTGACCGCGTTGAGGCCGTGGCCGCCGTATTGCTCCGGCAAGGTGGAGCCCAAAAGGCCAAGCTCGGCGATTTCCGGCACCAGTTCGCTCGGGAATCGCGCCTGGTCGAAGGCATCGCCGATGATCGGCAGCACGCGCTCGTCGGTGAAGCGCGCCACGGTGTCCTGGACGGCGCGTTCCTCCTCGCTGAGCAGGGAGCGGACGTCGAACAGATCGTAGGGATGCAGGGCCATGGGGGGTCGCGGCAAGAGGAAGCCGCATATTTTAGCTGTCCGCGATCACACCCAACACCCCAGAACGCAAGCTCTTCGCAGGAAAAGCGGGGTCCAAAAACAAACGGGCCGACATGTGCCGGCCCGTCTGGACTCGGGAGATCCTTCAATCAGCCGCGATCATCGCCTTCAGCCGCAGCCACCTGCGTCACCACCTGGCCGTCGATCACCGGCAGGCGATCGCCCGGCTTCTGGTCCATGCGGATGGTGCGCTCGTCGCCGGCATAGCGATATGTCACGTTGTAACCCACCACCTTGTCGTCGGTGCCCAGCGCGATGCGACTGCCCGGCTTGCTTCCCATGTACTGGGTGCCGGTGGTGCCGTCGGGATTGCGGAAGGACACGTTGTAACCGGTCACGCGGCTCGACTGCGAGGTCGAGGACACGGTGCGGCACTGGCGATCGGTGCGGGCCACGACCTGCCCACCGACATGGCGACGGTCGATCGCACGGCCTGCGAAACCGCCGCCCACCGCACCGGCCACCGTGGCCAGTTTCTTGCCATTGCCCCCGCCGACCTGATTGCCGATCAAGCCGCCGATGACCGCACCTGCCACCGTGCCGCCGACGTTGCCGTCGCGCTCCGGCATGCGCTCCTGCACGACCACGTCCTCGCAGACTTCGCGCGGGGTGGACGTGGTGGAGGTTTCACGAATCGGATCGGTACCGATCACCTGTGCATAGAGCTGTTGTTTTTCGGTGATGGGATCGATATCCACCACATTCGCGTATTCAACACGGCCGCGCGCCGGGATTTCATTGTCAAAACGACCGTTGTCAAAGCGAGCGTTATCCAAGCGCACATCGCCATCCAGACGCGTGTTGACACGGCCGTCAGCATTCAAGCCCAGTGCGTAATCGTTTTCGGCGCCCGCGGCCACGAAATCCGGCCTTTGTTCGCGGTTGTTCTGGAATGCCGCGACGGCTACGCCACCGACCAGCAGCGAAGCCAATGCAATCGCCAAGGTATTGTTTTTCATGCCTGCACTCCTGCGGCGGGAGGGCCCCGCTCGTTGTGGACGGGGCGATTGCAGCACGCGTCTGCTGAGCCAAACCCCAACGGCTGGTTCAACCTGTCGCTTGCGTGAACTTCGCAGAGGGAATCACTGCACGCGCCAAGTCGCATGCCCGTGATAGCGTTATGGCACTTTCCTTCTGGGCAATGAAGAATGGCCAATCCGCTGCTGCTGCCCATCCTGAACTGGGCGAGGAAATTGCGTTTTCCCCAGCTGTTCTGGCTGATCGCCGCACTGTTCGCCGCCGACGTGGTGATACCCGATTTCATACCGCTGGTGGACGAAATCCTGCTCGGCCTTGGCACCCTGCTGCTGGCCAACCTCAAGCGGCGCAAAGGCGACGGCGCGATCGACCGGGATGATGGCCGGTAACCATCGGTGTCGATAACGATGCAGCTGGTCGATAGCCACAGCCATTTCGACGCCGACGAATTCGATGGAGATCGCGAGGCCGCGTTGACAAGTGCACGCGATGCTGGTGTGCAGCGTCAAGTGTTGCCGGCAGTCACCGAGACGAGTTGGTCGAAACTGCGTGATGTCTGTTCGCAGCATGAAGGCCTGCATCCGGCTTACGGACTGCATCCGCTCTACCTTCAATACCACCGTGCCCGTCACCTTGATGCACTTCGCGACTGGATCGAGCGCGAGCGCCCGGTGGCCATCGGCGAATGCGGGCTGGACTTCTATGTTGAAGGACTGGATGCCGACACGCAGCACCGCTATTTCAACGCACAACTACAACTGGCGCGCGAGTTCGATCTGCCGGTCATCGTGCACGCGCGCCGCGCAGTCGAGGCGGTGATCGTCGCGATCAAGCGGGTTGGCCATCTGCGCGGCGTGGTGCACAGCTTTCCAGGCAGCGAGGAACAGGCGCGGCAACTATGGAACCTTGGCTTCATGCTGGGCATCGGCGGGCCGGTGACGTACGAACGCGCCAATCGCCTGCGCCGGCTTGTTGCCACGATGTCGATCGAACACTTGCTGCTCGAAACCGATTCGCCGGATCAACCCGACGCGTTTCACCGAGGTCAGCGCAATGAACCGTCGCGATTGCCGATCGTGCTGCGGACGATTGCTGGCCTGCGCGGGGAAAGCGAGGAGGTTGTTGCGGCGGCGACCACGGCCAACGCGGAACGGTTATTCGGTCTTCGCTAAGGAAGCTCCGAACAAACCAGTCGACCGGCAATCCCGCGAAGGGGATCCATGGACGTTGATTTGTATGACTCTGCGTCCATGGATCCCGCTAGACCAGCCATTCGGCTGCTGAAAGCCGCGGGATAACGAGAAAAAATCAGCACTTCGATTTCAACAACATCTCCATCGCCTTGCCCACCGCGGCAAACGCAAACGCACCCGTAATGTGCGTGGCGGCCCCAAGGCCCGCGCCGCAATCCAGATTGAGCGCTGCATCCGGGCCGAGTTTTGGCCGTAAACCTGAAACCGAGCCATCGGCCTGCGGATAACGCACGTTCTCCAGCGAATACACCGCGGATACGCCGAAATAGCGCTGCACGCTTTTCGGGAACTTGAACTCCCCACGCAGTTTCCTGCGAATAAGCGCAAGCATGGCGTCGTGCTCCGTGCGCGACAGGTCACGCACGCGTACCAACGTCGGATCGGTGCGTCCGCCAGCCGATCCCACGGTGATGATCGGCTGCTTGCGGCGCCTGCACCACGCGATCATCTCGACCTTGGTACGGAAGCTGTCGCAGGCGTCGAGGATCAGATCGAAACCGCTGCCAAGATGCTGTTCCAGCGTGGATGGGGTCACGAATGCCTGCACCGGTTCGGCCACCAATAACGGATTGATTGCGCGACAGCGTTCGGCGACCACGTCGGCCTTGTTGCGTCCGTACTGGCCTTCCAACGCAGGCAGTTGCCGGTTGGTGTTGGAGAGGCACAGATCGTCCGCATCGATCAGCGTCAGATGACCGATGCCGGAACGCGCCAGCGCCTCGACCGCCCACGAGCCGACACCGCCGATGCCAATCACTGCCACACGGCGATCCGCCAGACACTCGACCGCACCGCTGCCGTACAACCGGTCGATGCCGGCGAAGCGTTCGCGCAAAGGATTTTTCATGCGGCAATTTTAACGGTGATGACGTACCTTTCGTTGCCCGCCCGACCTAGGGCTGTCGGGTGAACCTTCCCGGCCTGCATGCTATGTTCCTGTCATACCGCACCCGGAGCGCGCAATGACTGGCAACGCATCTCGTTATTTTTTCCTGTTCCTCATCGGTCTCGTCGCCGGGGTGATCGGCACGGTCATGGCCATGCGCGCGCTGGATGCGCGCAAGGATCATTTCCCCGACAGCCTCATGCACGTGCAGCAATGGCATCTCAACCAGTTGCATGCCAATGTCGATCAGAACAAGTGCGGCGCCATCGACACGCTTCCGCATCTGCAGGCACTGCGAACCACCGCGAATTCGCTCGAACAAGCATTTCCCGATCTGGCCGATGACGAGCGCTTCGCCCAGCACGCTAGCGGACTGCGCGCGGCATTGGATGCCTCGTTATCCACGCCACCCTTGAATTGTCCCGGACTTGGAACGGCCGCAGGCAATGTGGGCGAAGCGTGCAAAGCCTGTCACCAGGATTTCCGCAACTGAAACACTCACGCTGACGCTGCAACTGAATTGCGGCTGCACGGGAACCCGACGAAGTCGCTCCTGCAGTAAGGATTGACGATGCGTTCATGGACGCGTGCCTAAGTTGGCGCCGTGGGAGCGGGTGCTCCTGCCTTACCCACTTCAGGAGAATTGCATGAACATTCGCATGATCGGCCTCGCCGCGATCACCACGCTCGCGATGGCAGGCTGCGCCACCACCGCATCACCCGGTTATGGCTACGGCAACAACACGCCGCCACCGGCATCGTCCGGTGCCAATTGCTACGACTGCGGCACTGTCACCCGCATCGAAATGACCTCAACCGGCACCGGCACGATGCCCAACGCCACCGGTGCTGTGCTGGGCGGTATCGTGGGCGCAGCCGCCGGGCGTGAACTGGCCGACGACAAGAGCAAGGGTCGCCAGAACACAGCGACTGTAGCCGGCGCTGTTGCAGGCGCGGTCGCCGGCAACGCCATCCAGAACAACGCGCAACGCAGCTACGGCGCTGGCTACAACGTGCATGTCCGCATGAACGACGGCCGCACCACTGTGGTCAGCCAGTCCGACATCGGCGGCATCCGTGAAGGCTCGTATGTCCGCGTCTACAACGGACGTGCCTGGGCGCGTTGAGGTCCAATGAAGTTGAGAGACGAAAGGCCCGCGAAAGCGGGCCTTTTTTTGTACATGTCTGCGGTGCAGCCCGATTGATTTTATCCCTCTCTTGCCTACGTCGAGAACCACACCTGCTTCAAAACCATCGAAGCCATCGTGGATTTCTTATTCACTATGAATTAAAGGGTGCCCGACCAAAGATCAAGGTCACTAGATCCCTTCCTTCGCGGGGATGACGTATGGGCGGTAACGGTATGTGCGGCACGCAGATTCGAGAATGACGACCACGGTCAGTCAGAAGCTGATGTTCTCCCGCATCGCAATCGTATGCACATCCTTGTCGCCCCGCCCCGACAGGTTGCACAACACGATCGCATCCTTGGGCAATTCCTGTGCCAGCTTGATCGCCTGCGCAATGGCATGACTGGATTCCAGCGCGGGGAGGATGCCTTCGGTTTTTGCGAGCAGATGAAATGCCGCGAGTGCTTCGTCGTCCGTGATGCCGACGTACTCGGCGCGGCCAGTGTCCTTAAGATAGGCGTGCTCGGGGCCGACGCCGGGGTAGTCGAGGCCGGCGGAGATGGAGTGGGTTTCGATGATCTGGCCGTCGTCGTCGCACAACACATAGGTTCGGTTGCCGTGCAGGACGCCGGGGCGGCCCGCGGCGAGTGATGCTGCGTGCAGGCCGGTGGCGATGCCCTCGCCCGCCGCTTCGGCACCCACGATGCGGACGTCAGGATCGTTCAAGAACGCATGGAACAAACCGATGGCGTTACTGCCGCCGCCGACGCAGGCGGTGATGGCGTCGGGAAGTCGTCCGTATTCGGCCAGCATCTGCGCGCGGGCTTCGCGGCCGACGACGGCGTTGAAGTCGCGGACCATGCGCGGATACGGGTCGGGGCCGGCGACAGTGCCGATGATGTAGAAGGTGTCGCGCACGTTGGTGACCCAGTCGCGCATGGCTTCGTTGAGCGCATCTTTCAACGTCTGCGAACCGCTGGTGACGGGGACAACCGTCGCGCCGAGCAGTTGCATCCGATAGACGTTGATCTTCTGTCGTTCGATGTCGGTCGCGCCCATGTACACGACGCATTCCAGACCCAACCGCGCGGCGACGGTGGCGGAAGCGACGCCGTGCTGGCCTGCACCGGTTTCCGCAATGATCCGCGTCTTGCCCATGCGCGATGCGAGCAGCGCCTGGCCGATGGTGTTGTTGATCTTGTGCGCGCCGGTGTGGTTGAGGTCTTCGCGCTTGAGCAGGATGCGTGCGCCGCCGGCGTGCCGGCTCAATCGCTCGGCGTGGTAGATCGGGCTGGGGCGGCCGACGTAATGGGCGAGGTCGCGCTCGAAGGCGGCGATGAAATCCGGATCAATGCGCGCGGCGTCGTAGGCCTCGGCGAGTTCCTGGATGGGGCCGATGAGGGTTTCAGCAACGAACCGTCCGCCGTAGCGGCCGAAGTGGCCGGTGGCGTCGGGGGTGGCGTGGTAGTTCAGGAGTTCGGGGGGCATGGTGTGCAACCGGGGAAAGGGTGGATAGGTTGGCGTTTTTTTGTCATTCCCCATCGACCTTTCGACAGGCTCAATGCTCAAGAGCGAATCCAAGAACTTTTTCAAGGATCTAAGTCCATGGATCACCACTTTCGCGGGAATGACGGCATTGCAATCTGAGCACGTACGGGCATTCGTTCCACCTTCGCGGGAATGACGAGCCAAGCAGGCAGGATCTCAAGCGGGGCAGTCAATTCCTGCCTACGTGGCGCAATCGGGTTCGGCACCGGATTCGGGATGACAGTCTGCGCGACGCACTTCCTCGACGAAGCGCCGCATCCTGTCGCCATCCTTGATGCCGGGTGCGCTTTCGATACCGCTGGACACGTCCACGCCCCATGGCAGCGTCGCGCGTATCGCATCGAACACATTGTCAGGATGCAGACCGCCGGCGATGACGAAGGGTTTGGTGGGCGCTTCGGGAATCCGCGTCCAGTCGAACGTGTGGCCACTGCCGCCGCCCTCGCCCGGCATATGGCTGTCGAACATGAAGCCTGCGGCGCCCGGATAGCGTGAGTGCAACACGCGCGCGTCGGGGAGCGGCGCATCGCCGCCCATCGGGATCGCCTTGAGGTACGGCACGCCGAATGTGCGGCAAAACGCGTCGTCCTCGCTACCGTGGAATTGCAGCAGCGTCGGACGCACCTGCTTGATCACTTCGCGCACCACGTCCACCGGGTTGTCCATGAACAACGCGACCGCATCCACCAGCGGCGCCAGTGCGTAGCGCATGGCGCGTGCTTCCTCGGGCTGTACCCGGCGCGGGCTGTTGTCGGCGAAGACGAAACCAATGGCATCGACGCCCATTTCGCTGGCCAGGC
>JALYOU010000029.1 GCA_030856725.1 Pseudomonadota bacterium | reverse complement strand
CTCAGATGATCCCGCCGCCCAGGTTCAGCCGCACGATCGCGACCAGGATCACGATGCCGTTGAGGATCAGGCCGGTCTTGGCGCGGCCGCGTTTTTCGCGCGGGGTCACGGCGATGGCGATGGCGGCAATGAGCGCGCCGATGGCCGCGAACGGGATCACGAACCAGTTGCCCCAGCCCAGGAATGGAATCAGGGCCAGCAGCATCCACAGCATCGCGAAGATGCCCCACAGCAGACTGATCAAACCCATATGCATTGCTCCGAGTGGTGATGTATCTGAAAAATTTTCGCAGGCGCTGAAAAGGATTGCTGCAGGAACGGCTTTCAGGCGCGACGAGGTATTAGCGGGTAAGGCATCTCGCCCGAGGCGTTCCTACAAACATTCAAGCAATGCCATGCACGCCATCGATCTCCACGCACAGTTCGCGCCGGCAGATCGCGGCATGCACCACCACGTGCGGGACGCGGTCGCCGAAACGCTGGCGCATCGATTCCGCGACCAAGGGCAAATCGTCGCGGTCGCGCACATAGAGTTTGAGGCGCGTGCCGGGGCCGAACTCGGTGGGCAACGCCGGTTGCCGCAACCGCGCTGCGGCGATGAGGCTGTCGAAATTGGCGAAGGTTTCGTCCAGCTGCGCCATCAGCGCGTCGGCATGTTGCGAGGCATGGCCGACGACGCTGGCGGTACCCGACAGCAGCAGCGGCATGCCGTGGCCGGTCGGCGGCAGCATGGCGCGGGCGAAGCTGGGCGGCTGCGGGCCGTAGGCCCGCGGGTAGCGGTAGGCGCTGACCTGGCGCGGGTTCTCGACCGGGGTGCCGGGCAGGGCGCCGGCCAGCCAGTAGATCTGCAGCACGCGTGCGTCGTCGCAGCGGCCGATGGCGGTGGCGGCCGGCAACAGGCTGGCGTCCAGATCGCCCAGCCCGCGCGCGCGGCCGAGGCAAAATTGCCGATAGCGCTCGGCGTCGCCGTCGCCTTGAGTGATCGCGTCGAGATAATTCCAGATGCGCAGCAGATGCGGCGTGTCACTGCCGCGGACGAAACGCGTCAGCTCGGCGTAGGCATGTTCGGCGGCTTCACGGATGCCCAAAGTGGCGTCCGCGGCATCGTCGGCTTCGGCGACTTCGATCACCCCGAACATCAACCGGCCGTCGGTCGCCCAGGCGATCTCGCCTTCGCGGCCATGCGACACCGGGGCGTTGGAACGCCAGACCTCGAACGGCGCCGCACCGTGCGGCTGCAATGGCACGCGCAGGTAGCGCGGGTCGTCGAGCAGCGGCGCATCGTTGCCGAAGCCGAACACCGCAAGCACGGTGTCGTCGCGCAACAGCGCCGCCGGTGATGCGGCGGCGACGTAGTTGACATCCAGCTGTGGCGAGGACGGCTGTGTCGGGGACGCTTGTGGCGATGCCGCCTGCAACGCTGGCATGGTCGCGCTCATGGATTGCCCGGCTGCAGGGTGTCGCCCTGTACCTGTACGCGCACCTGCCGGCGGCGGCGAAGCCAGCCGCGCAAGGCGGTCGGCCCCATGCGCAGCGCGGTCAGTGCGTAAATCGCGCGGAACACCCGCAGGCGGCGCAGCACCGGCTTGGAATCGAACACGTCGCCGGCCAGCATCGAGATCACCGCCGATTCCACCCGCAACACGTCCTTGGGATTGGCGAAGAGATGCATCATGGTCGGCGACGTGAAGCGGTAGATGAACCACTTGAATTCATCGAGGCCGCGGTTTAAACGTTTTTCCAGTGCGCGCTGCAGCGCCGGTTCGCGCGCGGGGTCGCGCAGCGCCCCATCCACCATGTCCGCACTCAGCTCCGCGCTGTGCATCGCCAGGTACACGCCTGAGGAGAACATCGGGTCAACGAACGCGTACGCATCGCCGAGCAGCGACCAGTGGCGTCCATGCATGTGCGTGCATTCGTAGGTGTAGTTGCCGGTGACATGCACGGGCGCGACGCGTTGAGCGCCCTGCATCCGGCGCGCGATCTCCGGCACCGACTCGAGCGTGCGCAGAAGAAACGCCTCGGTCTCACCCT
>JALYOU010000018.1 GCA_030856725.1 Pseudomonadota bacterium | reverse complement strand
AGCAACGCGAGCCGCCCGTCTTCGGTGACAAGCAGGTTGCCGGGATGCGGATCGGCGTGGATTTCACCATGCACGAAGACCTGGTCGAGATAGCCACGCATCAGCGCCGAGGCGAGATGTCCGAGTTTCTGCTCGGTGCGCCGCAATCCGGAAAGATCGGTGGCCTTGGTGCCGGCGATCAGCTCCATCGTCAACACTTTCTGCCGCGTCAGGTCCCACAGCGGCGTCGGCACGAACAGTTCGGGATACTCCGCGAAATGGCGGTTGAAGCGATCCAGGTTTTCCGCTTCCGCGCGGTAGTCGAGTTCGGCCAGCAGGGTCTTGCGGAACTCGTGTACCCAGTCGGAGAAGCGTAGACGGCGACCGATGTCGGTATGGCTGTCGATTTTTTGAGCAAGCCCGGCGAGCGCATCGAGGTCGTTGCGGATGGTGTCGGTGATTCCGGGCCGCTGCACCTTCACCGCGACCACGCGCCCATCGCGCAGGGTGGCGCGATGCACCTGTGCCAGCGACGCCGAGCCCAGCGGCATTTCCTCAAGCGTGTCGAAGATCTTGTTGGGGCGCACGCCCAGTTCATCCTCGATCACCTGGCGCACCGTCTCGAACGACAAGGGGGCGACGTTGTCCTGCATGCGTTCGAGTGCTGCCAGATACGGCGCCGGAACCATATCCGGTCGTGTCGAAAGGGCTTGGCCAATCTTGATGAAGGTCGGGCCGAGTGCTTCGAGATCGCTGACGAATTCCTCCGGTCTGCCTTCGGCCTGTGTTGTCTCAGCCGGATCCAGCGTGGCTGCATCCAGGTCGAGCCCGGTGAACACGCCGGCGCTGCGATATTTCAGCAGGAAGTGCAGGATTTGCGCGGTACGGGCGATGCCGGTGGCGGGTTCAGTCATGTCTCACTCCAAGGCGATCACGCAGGGTAGCGGTCGCGGCGTCAACGGCGCTTCACTGGCGCGGCGGCACCATGCAGAGGTGTTGATTTCTGACTTCAAACGTGAGCATTGCTCTGAAGGAAGCGCAAACGATCACGCCATGGACGATGCCATGACAAGGGGCACGTTATGGACCATCGGCCATTCCACCCGGCTGTGGGACGCGTTCCTGGATGTGCTGCAGGAAGCGCGGATCCAGACGCTGGTCGATGTGCGCCGCCATGCCGGCTCCCGCCGCAATCCGCAGTTTTCGCCATTGTCGATGGCGCCGGCGTTGCGCGAAGCCGGAATCGACTACCTGCCCATGCACGAATTCGGTGGCAGGCGCACCGCTGACAAGGATTCTCCGAATACGGCATGGCGTGTCGCTGCATTCCGTGGATATGCCGATTACATGGCGACGCCGGACTTCGTTCTTGCGCGCGAACGATTGATGCGGCTCGCGCGATCGCAACGTGTCGCGGTGATGTGCGCGGAAGCCTTGTGGTGGCAATGCCACCGCCGCCTGATCGCGGACGATTTCACCGCGCGTGGTTGCCGGGTGCTGCACCTGATGGCCTCCGGCCGGCAGGAATTGCATGCGTTGAATCCGGCAGCGCGGATGGTGGATGGTGTGTTGCGGTATCCAGCGGAAGGCGGTGCGCAGGCTGCCTTGTTCTAGATCATTCCCGCAAATCAAAGAACAGCCGTGTGAATCTGACTTTCAGGCGTCATTCCGGCGGTCGCGGGGATGCTTGATGCGTACTTAGCGATACCCGGCGGCTTGCAACTCGAACAACTCCGCATACCGCCCGCCTTGTCGCAACAGTTCGTCGTGCGTGCCGGAGGCTTCAAGCCTGCCTTCGTTCAAGACCAGGATCCGATCGGCCATGCGCACGCTTGAAAACCGGTGCGAAATCAGCACGGCGGTCTTGTCGTCCGACAAATCGCGGAACCGTTGAAAGACTTCGAACTCCGCGCGTGCATCCAAGGCGGCCGTCGGTTCGTCGAGGATCATGACCTGCGCATCGCGCATGTAGGCGCGGGCGATGGCGATTTTCTGCCACTGGCCGCCGGACAGATCGACGCCGGTCTTGAAACGCCGCCCAATCAACTGGTCGTAACCTCCGGGCAGTCGCCCGATCACCTCATCGGCCATCGAACGCTGAGCCGCCTCCCGAATGCGATCCTGGTCGTACATCGCATCGATCTGGCCGACACCGATGTTTTCCCCGGCCGTGAGGTGATAGCGCACAAAATCCTGGAAGATCACGCCGACGTTGGCGCGCAGACCGTTGAGGTCGTAGTCGCGCAAGTCGCGGCCGTCGAGCAGGATGCGGCCCTCGTCGGGGTCGTAAAGCCGTGCGAGCAACTTGACCAGCGTGGTCTTGCCCGCGCCGTTCTCGCCAACCAGCGCCAGCACTTCGCCGGCATGCAACTCGAAGTCCAGATTGCGCAACGCCCAGCGTTCGGCCTCTGGATAACGGAAACCGACGTTCTCGAACGCGAAGCCCCGTGCGATCGGCCGAGGGATCGCGATCGCATCTGGTTTAGAGGCGATCTCCGGCTCGATCTCGTAAAACGAAAAAAGATCGTCGAGGTACAACGCTTGCCCCGCGACTTGCGAGAAACCCACCAGCAGACCTTCCAACAACTGCCGCAACCGGCGGAAACTGCCGGCAAGGAAGGTCAGATCACCGATGCTGAAATCCCCTTTCACCGTGCGCCACGCGATGTACGCGTAAGCGATGTAATAACCGAATGTGCCGAGTGTCGCGAGCAACGTGCCCCAGAACGCGCGCTTGCGGGCGAGGGCGCGGTTGGCGAGGAAGAACTTGTCAGCGAGTTCGCGGTAGCGCGTGATCAGGAAACGGTGCAGATTGAAGATCTTCACTTCCTTCGCCGTTTCCACGCTGGCGCCCATCTGCCGCACGTACTCGAGCTGGCGGCGTTCCGGCGTCCACTGGAAATTGAGCGAATAACCGAGCGCGTTGAAATGCGCTTCGCCGACGAATGCAGGGATCAGCGCGACCGCCAGCAACACGATCAGCCACGGCGCGTACACGATGAGACCGGCTGCGAATGCGACCACGGTAATCGAATCCTGCACCTGCCCGAACAGCTGGCTCAGCAGGTTCATGCGGCCCATGGTCTGCCGCCGCGCGCGGTCGAGTTTGTCCTGCAGGTCCGGGTCCTCGAAGTCCTCGAGGTCGAGCGTGGCCGCGTGTTCCATCAGCCGGATGCTGGTGGCATTGGTGAACAGTTCCGACAGCACGCCATCGGCGTAACTGATCATGCGGCCGAGCAGATCGGAGAGGATTGCGAGCGCCAATTCCAGGCCGAGCAACGTCAGCAATTGATCCAGCTGCCCGCTGCGCCATGCATCCTCGAGTGTGTCGAAGCCCGTGCCAACGCCAACCAGCCGCACGGCCTCATCGATGATGAGCTTGCCGATGTAGAGCGTGATCACCGGCAGCAAGGCGCGGATCAGGCGCAGGCCGAGGCTGGCAAGCGTCAACGCGCGGCTGGTGGCCCAGATTTCACGCAGGAACGGCGGCAGGTTACGCAGTGCATCGACGCGCTCGCGCAAGCTTGGGTTGACGCGGGTGCGCCTGGAGTGATCGGGTGGGTTGGCGCTGGATGCAGCGGGGTCGTCGGCCATGATTACAGTGTGCCGGCCGATAGCGATAGAGAGGTGAAAAGCTTACGGATACGCATGATCCGTTTAGCTCTTCGTAGGAGCGGCTTCAGCCGCGAGCTTTTACATGCATCATCAAAAGCTCGCGGCTGAGGCCGCCCCTACAACAGCCATAACCTTCACTCCAGCCGCAATTCCGCATCGCCCGAAAAATTTTCGATGGTGATCTCGCCGCTGCCGCTGCCGTAGCGGTGCTCGACGCTCGAACCCGGGCCGTACTTGGTCTTGATGACATTCGCACCCGGGATCTTCAGGTCGCCACTGAAGCTTTCGCCGCGCACACGCGCCGACACGTTTTTCGGCAGGTACAGGGTCGTGTTGCCGCTGACCGATTCGGTCGTGATCGATCCGCCCTCGGCGAGCGCCACGCGCAGGTCGGCATCGCCGGACACACTGGCGAAGGACATGCTGCGCACGCGTTGACGCTGGCTGTCGACGCTGACGTTGCCCGAGACTGTTTCGACTTCAATCTCGCCGGTGAGGCGGCCACGCACGGCGATGTCGCCGCTGACCGATTCCACGTTGATATTCCTGCTGTGCAGAACGGCGCGCACGTCGCCGCTGACGCTGTCGATACGCACGTCGCGCGGCGCCGCCCCGACGGTCACGTCACCGCTGACGTTCTCGATGTCCAGCGAGTCTCCAGCGGTGCCCATCACGTTGATGTCGGCCGACACGCCCTGGATCTCGAGGGCCACACCGCGCGGTACGTCGAGCACAAGGTCGGTGGGCTCGGTGTTGCGATCGTTGGAGCGGCGCGGATAACGCACGTGCACGGTGAGATTGTCCGCATCGCC
>JALYOU010000373.1 GCA_030856725.1 Pseudomonadota bacterium | reverse complement strand
CGCGATGGATCTGCTTGAACATCGCCGGATCCAGCACCGCCAATAGTTCCTTGATCGGCTTGCGCAGCAGCGACTCGCCAGCGGCGGTCATCACCACCGTGTACTTGTGGTCCGCGCGGAAATACAGCACGTCCTCGACCATGATCAGCCGCGTGGCGTTGCCGGAATTTGCGGTCAGCCACACCAGCGGTTCGGCGTCGGTCTTGCGTGGCAATACGGTGGTGAGTTCGCGTAGTAACGGGCCGAGGACGTCGCCATCGACACGGCCGTTGTCGATGCGCGCGCGCAGGCGTTGCACGGTCTGCGCGAGACGGTCGAGAGCGATGGGCTTGAGCAGGTAATCCACCGCGCCCGCATCGAAGGCGTCGATCGCGTACTGGTCGTACGCCGTCACGAACACCACCTGTGTGCGCGGGCTCGCTTCGATCGCCGCCATGGCCACTTCGATGCCGGTCAGTCCCGGCATGCGGATGTCGAGGAAGGCGACGTCGGGCTTGTGCTCGGCGATGGCTTCGAGCGCGCTGCCGCCGTCCTCGCACTCGGCGACGATGTCGAGGTCGGGCCAAGCGACATGCAGCGACGCCAGCAGCGCCTCGCGCAGCAACGTCTCGTCTTCGGCGACTACGCACCTAGTCATTGGCGACGGTGTCCATGACCGGCGGCGATGGCGCGGCCCTGTCCAGATCTGTATCCGCATGCACTGCACTTGCATGCACTGCACTTGCATGATCTGCGCGTGCATGATCTGCGCGTGCACGCACATCGCGTGTTTGCACTGCAGGCGCTGGCAATGTGATCGTCGCCGCCACGCCATCGGGGAAGTTCGCCACGATGGCAAAGTTCGCCGCATTGCCATATGCAAGCCGCAAGCGCTCGCGCACGTTGCGCAGACCGATACCCGTGCCGCCGCCCTGCTCGGTGAAGCCAAGACCATCATCAGCCACGGTGATCGACACGCGGCCCTCCGCTTCCTTCGCAAGAATCCACACCGTGCCGCCACCGGTGCGCGGTTCAAGTCCGTGCTTGATCGCATTCTCGATCAATGTCTGCAACATCATCGGCGGAAATGGCATGTCGAGCAGGTGCGCGGGCACGTCGATCTGCAATCCCAGGCGCGGGCCCATGCGGATTTTGAGAATTTCCAGATAAGCGCGCGCACGATCGAGTTCCTCGCCCAGCGTGGACAGCATGTCGTCGGTGCGCGGCAGCGAATGGCGAAGGTAGGTGATGACGTTGCCAAGCATCTGGTCGGCCAGCGCCGGATCGCTGCGCGTCAGGTATTGCGCGCTGGCCAGCGTGTTGTAGAGGAAGTGTGGCTCGACCTGCGCGTGCAGCAGGCTGAGCTTGGCGACGGTCAATTCCTTCTCCGTCGACGATTGCCGCGAGGCGGCCTGTTCGTTGCGACGGCGCTCGGCCACGCGGCGGGTGATTGCGCGCGTCACCGCTTCCGCATTCTCCAGGTTGGTGCCGTCATCGACGCGATACCAATCACTCCACGCGCCGGCTTCCGGTTCGCAGATCAGCGTGACGCTGCCGATGCCGTCGCCCGGAGTCACCGTGGCAAGAATCTGATTGCGCAACGATCCCAGCCAGCGCATCGGACTGAGACGATGATGCCCGCCGTACGGATCGATGCGCTTGAGCTTGGCGCGTACCTGCAGGCTGTCGCGCGCGCTGCGCACTTCTTCGACACCCGGCAGTTCGCGGATCGCCGCGTCCAGCAGATCGAACGCCTCGCCGGCTTCGAACGGCACCTCGATCTGCCGCCGCTGGCGATTGGATAGCGCGCTCGCCGAAATCTTCCCCGCGATCAACCGCACGCGGCGCAGGTGCGAGAAGGCGCTCACGACGACCATCGCCAGGACCACCGCGCCCAAAGTCACTACGAGCCACTCGGCGTACCCGAAAAACCAATCCTCAGTGACGAGGAATACAAGCATCAGCGTCAGGAACCACGCCGCGATCAGGCGCAACAGGAAAAACAGGCTGGTGATCATGGTGGCGGCCTCAGGCTTTCAGGCAGGTGGGAGCGACAGGCTTCGCATCATGCGCGACGCAGTGCTTGAAACCACGCGGCAGCGCGCTCAGCGTCCGGGACGCGCCCGCCGCCAACGCCAGTTCCTGCACGAGTTGCGTCTTACACGCTGCACCCGTGCAGACGTTGACGAACACAATGATGTTGCAACGCCCGCTGCTGCTGGCCATGCAGCGGAACTCGGCCCGATCCTTCCACGTCCTGCTCCAGCTCTTGTCGTTGCGCGCGCCATCCTGCAACGTGCGGACGGTGGTGGTGGAGGTGAGTTTGTCGCAACCGCCGAGGCTGAGGATCGACAGTGCGGCGATGAGCAGGGCGGTGACGCAGCGATGGATGTACATGGCAATGGCCGGCAGGACGTTGCATCAACGCTAACCCTGCGCCGAGCGACAGGCCAGGCTCCAGCGACGAAACCCCGCTGGCGGCGACGGAACCCGGTTGTGCGCGATGTCTACGCCCGCGCAGGACGCTGCAAGCGTATTGCGCCTTACACGGATTATTCCGATTCCACCCCTGCAAGCGCCAGCACCCACTTCGGCACCACCGGCTCGCCCGCATAGAACGCCTTCGGCTTGTCCTCGGCCATCGCCCAGCGATGCAGCCAGCTTGGACCGAAGCGGCCGGTGTAACCGTCGACACGCGCATACGCCGGGTCGCGCATCGCTTCGTCGAGTGACACCGTGCGATAGCCGCGACGACGCACGCCTGCGACCAGTTCCGCCAACGCCACCGCATTGAGTTCGTTGGCATGCAGCAACCAGACCTGTGGAATCGCATGGCCCAGCAATGCGATCGACTGGCGTTCGAAATAATCGACCTTGGCCAGCATGTACGGCACATACCCGCGTTGCAGGCGGCGCAACGTCGCCGCGCGCTCCGGCGTGTCCGGCTGCTTGTCCAGCACGTTGGCGTAGGCGAACGCCCACACCCATTCACCGTTGTCGACCGTGACCGGCGCCACGCGGTAGCCATGCTTGCCGAGGAACTCCACCACGGCCGCCTTGTCGGCCTGCGTGCGACCGGCGCGCAGATAAGGATGGCGAAACCAGCGCGGTGTCGCGCCGCGCTCGGTCAGCAACGGCCGCAGCTGGCGCTCGCCACGCAGGATCGCTTTCTCATACGCCGGCAGTCCCACCACGTGCAGGTCGAGATGTCCGTAGGTGTGGTTGCCCAGTTCCGCGCCCGTCTCCAGCCAATCGCGCAGCATCGCCACGCGCGCCGGCTGCACTCTCCCTTCCACTTCCAGCTTGTCTTCGTTGACGAACCCCACCACCGGCGCATTGGCCAGGCGCAGCTGCTGCATCAACTGGGCATGCCGTGCCTGCAACACCGCCGCCGGGGTGTTCGCCATACGCTGCCAGGGCAGGTCGTCGATGGTGATGGCGATGCGGCGGTCCGGTGGCGCCGGCGTTTGCGCGATCGCCGCGCACATCGGCGTGAGCAGCAGCATGAGGACGCAAAACTTGCGGATCATGGGTCGCATCGTGGTATCCGTAGGTTGCAGTAAGCGCATCGCATCCTACGGCCTTGTCATCAGCGAAGCTGCCGATCTTCGTAAAAGCGGCTTCAGCCGCGAGCTCTTGCTTCAATTCGTCCCACGAGAAGTTCGCAGGCTGCTGTAAGACCACCGCATCGATTGCGACAGATGCGGTTGTCACCGCAACGGTCTCTGCTTTTCTTCGATGCGCGTGAAGTCCTGGGTTCCGACACGTCACTTCGCGCTGAGTGGAAGAAGCTGTGTCGAGGTCACAGAGGCCGCGTGCTACGGTGCCGCGCAATTGCGTGATCACGACGAGGCCGCCCATGGCGCATGACGATGTCCGCAGCGGAACATCCCACCTGGGAACATCCAGCATGGAAACCTCCAACCTGCGCACCGATGAAGGCCTGATGCGCGGCATCGGCCGCGCCAGCCTGGTGGCGTTGTTCATCAACTCCGTGATCGGCGCCGGCATCTTCGGCCTGCCCGGCAAGGTGCATGCATTGCTCGGCCCGTATGCGCTGCTCGCCTATGTCGCCTGCGCGTTGCTGGTGCTGCTGGTGGTGATGTGTTTTGCGGAGGTCGGCAGCCGCTTCGAGCGCACTGGTGGGCCGTACCGGTACGCATATGAAACGTTCGGGCCGGTGGTCGGGTTCCAGGTCGGCTGGCTGGTGTGGCTGACCCGCGTCACTGCGTTCGCCGCGTTGTGCAACCTGCTGCTGGAATACCTCGCGCATTTCTGGCCGACAGCCACGACTCCGATGTGGCGCGCTCTGTTGGTGACCTCGGTCGTCGCGGTGATCGCCGCGGTCAACGTCCGCGGCGTGCGCCCGGCGGCACTGGTGGCCAACGCGTTCACCATCGGCAAGCTGGTGCCGCTGGTGCTGTTTGTCGCGGTTGGACTGTTCTTCATCGAACCGCTGCGGCTGCAGCCCACGACAACTCCCGCAACCGCCGATTTTTCAGCGGCAATGCTGTTGCTGGTGTTCGCGTTTACCGGTTTCGAGACGGCCACCGTCCCCGCCGGTGAGGTGCGCGAGCCGCGACGCAACCTGCCGTTCGCGATCCTCGCAGCGATGGCGGTGATCATGCCGCTGTACGTGCTGGTGCAGGTGGTGTGCATCGGCACATTGCCGGAACTGGCGAACTCCACGCGTCCGCTGGCCGACGCCGCCGCGCGCTTCGCCGGCAGCAGCGGCGCGGCATTCATTACCGTTGGCGCACTGGTGTCGATCTCCGGCACCCTCAGCGGCATCCTGCTCGCCGCGCCGCGGTTGCTGTTCGCGATGGCCGAACAAGGCCAGCTGCCGCGCGTGCTCGCGGCCACGCACGCGCGCTTCAATACGCCACACGTTGCGATCGGTGTGACATCACTCGCCGTGCTGGTGCTGACACTCTCCGGTTCATTCCTGACCGCGGTCGCGATCAGCACGATCACACGCCTGCTCACCTATGCCGCCACCTGTGCCGCACTGCCCGTGCTGCGACGGCGCGAACACCGCGGCGAGTCCGGTGTGGCGGCCCCCACGTTCCGTGTGCCGGGCGGCACCGTCACCGTCGCGGTCGCCCTGCTGGTGATCGCATGGCTGCTGTCGCAAGGCAGCGCACGCGAAGTGCGCGATGTCGCCATCGCGATGGCGCTGGGCTTCGTGCTGCTGTGGTTGGGACGACGTACGCAGCGCCAACAGGAGAACGGCTGATGAGCGTCATCGCACGCAATTTGTTTGCCGCCGCGCTGTTGCTTGCAATGAGCGCATGCGCGACCGTCGCTCCGCCTGCCTCCAGATCGGTACCTGCCACGTCGCCCGTCGCCAGCGTGCGCGTGGCCTTCGTCCGCGACGGGATCACCGCGAGGCACGCACGCGGGCTCGCGGACATCGCCAGCAATCGCGCCATCACCGCCGACGACCCGGTGCGCATCGCTTCGATCTCCAAGCTGGTCACCGCGATCGGCGTCATGCGACTGGTCGAAGCCGGCACACTCGATCTCGATGCCGACGTCTCCAGACAACTCGACTGGACCCTGCGCCACCCCCAACATCCTGATACGCCGATCACCCTGCGCCTGCTGCTCTCGCACCGCTCCGGCCTGACCGACGCTGCCGGCTACTACGC
>JALYOU010000346.1 GCA_030856725.1 Pseudomonadota bacterium | reverse complement strand
GCGATGGGAACTTCAGGTCGGGAAAGCTTTCGGTTTTCGGCACGCCGGTCGTACGGTCGATGCCCATGTCGGCGACTTTGTATTTCGCGTTGACAGCTGGCAGCGCCAGCGCAACAGGCGTTGCCGCGGGTTCTTCGGCGATCGCCTTGCGTTCGCCCGGCACCACGACCAGCGTGTGACTGCCTTTAGTCAGCCATTTGTTGCCGACCGCTTTCACGTCCGCTGCACTGGACGTGGCGATGGTCTTGAGGCTTTCCCGGAAGCACCCCGGATCGCCGTCGTAGACCGCGCACTCGGCCAGTGCGTCGGCCTTGCCGCCGAAGCCGCCGATGCGTTCGATGCCGCGCACAAAGCCGGCCTGGAATACGGTGCGCGCCTGCTCGACTTCAGCTGCGGTCGGACCTTCCTTCAGCAGCTTCTGCAGTTCTTCGTCGATGATCGCTTCCACTCTCGACGGCTCGACGCCCTGCTTGACGTCGGCGGTGATCAGGAAGTTCGAGGCGAGCTGCGACACCAACACACCGGTGCCGACATTGTCGACCAGCTTGTCGGTGTGCAGCAGGCGCTTGTCCAGACGCGAACTCTTGCTGCCGCCGAGTACCTGCGAGAACAGCTGCAGCTGGTCGGCGTCCTTGGTACCGGTCTGCGCGACATTCCACAGGCGATAGATGCGCGCCTGCGGCACGGCGTCGCTCATCGTGGCGCGGGTGGACTTCACCAACGCAGCGACATCGACCTTCGGCTGCGCCATGGTCGGACCAGCCGGGATGTCGCCGAAATATTTCGCGACTTTTTCCTTCGCGGTGGCGACGTCGATGTCGCCGGCCAGCACAAGCACCGCGTTGTTCGGGCCGTACCAGGTGCGGAACCAGCTCTTGACGTCGTCCAGCGATGCCGCGTTCAAGTCGGCCATCGAACCGATCACGCTGTGGTTGTAGGGATGGCTCTTGGGATACATCGCCTTGCCGATCTGGTCCCAGACCTGTCCGTACGGCTGGTTTTCGCCTTGACGCTTTTCGTTCTGCACCACGCCGCGCTGCTCGTCGAGCGCGGCCTGGTCGACCGCGCCGAGCAGATGGCCCATGCGGTCGGACTCCATCCACAACGCCATGTCCAGCGCGGTGGTCGGCACGTTCTGGAAGTAGTTGGTGCGGTCGGAATTGGTCGTTCCGTTCTGGTCGGTCACGCCGACTTGCTTGAACGGTGCGAAGAATTCGCCTGGACTGTTTTCCGTGGCCTGGAACATCAAGTGCTCGAACAGATGCGCGAAGCCGCTGCGGCCGGCGGGTTCGTCCTTGCTGCCGACGTGGTACCAGATGTTGACCGCGACGATCGGCGCCTTGCGGTCGGTGTGCACGATCACGCGCAGGCCGTTGGGCAGCGTGAACTGTTCATACGGAATATCGACCTTGACCGGCGCGGCGTGCGCGGCCTGCGGTGCATAGGCGAGGCCGCCCATGGCGGCGGACAGGGCGATGGCAAGCGCGGCGGCGCGCGGGCGGCGGAACATGGTCATGCAGCACTCCCTTGGCAAATCGGTGGATCGGATTGGAGACGAATTGGATTGAAGCAAGAACGGAACCAGACCGGCCATGCTAACGGCGCGGGGGGCTGCTTACACTAGGACTCTTGGCACGGGTGGCTGGATCGCCCGATTCCGTCGCGTGGCTCGGTTATCCCGACTTGGTCATCCCGGCTTGCGCCCGGATGACGATCAAATTTCTCTGGCGAATCGAACATGACACCAACCCGCACCCTCGTCACAGGCGCCAACCGCGGCCTCGGTCTTGCGTTCACGCGTGCGCTGCTGGCGCGTGGCGATCGCGTGGTCGCCACCTGCCGCCATCCGGGCAAGGCCAGCGAACTGAATACGCTGGCCGGTGAATATCCTGGACGCCTGCATGTGCTGCCACTCGACATCGCCGATCCGAAATCGCACGCGCAGCTCTCGCGTGAATTGCCGCTGGTGTGCGACGGCATCGACCTGCTGATCAACAACGCCGGCGTGCTGCATTCGGGCGAGCGATTCGGCAGCTTGTCGCCGGCCCACCTGGAAGACAGTTTCCGCATCAACGCGATGGGCCCGCTGCTGCTGACGCAGGCGCTGGCACCGCAACTCACCGATGGCGCGCAGATTGCCAACATCACTTCGCAGATGGGATCGATCGCGAACGTGTCGCGCTTTGGCACGCCGAGTTACAACATCAGCAAGGCGGCGCAGAACATGGCGACGGCGTTGCTTGTGCATGCACTCTCGCCGCGAGGGATTATCGTGCTGGCGTTGCATCCGGGCTGGGTACAGACGGAGATGGGCGGCAGCGGTGCTGCGATTACGGCGGAGCAGTCGGTGGAAGGATTGCTGCGGGTCATCGCTGAGGCGACGGATGCGGATTCTGGAAAATTCGTGGATTGGCAAGGCAACCCCTTGGCCTGGTAGGGCGCACGCTGTCGCGGCAATGACACCACGTGAGAATCTCGCGCGATTCGATTGAGAAAGTTCCAGTCATGCTCGACGTCATCCT
>JALYOU010000335.1 GCA_030856725.1 Pseudomonadota bacterium | reverse complement strand
CGCATGCTCAGGATCTCGCGCGCATGGATGTCGATGTCGGTCGCCTGCCCGGAAAATCCACCCAGCGGCTGATGGATCATCACCCGCGAATTCGGCAGCGTGTAGCGCTTGCCGCTTGCACCCGCAGCGAGCAACAGCGCACCCATGCTGGCAGCCTGGCCGACGCAGATCGTGCTCACGTCAGGCTTGATGTACTGCATGGTGTCGTAGATCGCCATGCCGGCGGTGACGATGCCGCCGGGCGAGTTGATGTACAGGCTGATGTCCTTCTCGGGGTTCTCGGCTTCGAGAAACAGCATCTGCGCAACGATCACGTTGGCGACATGGTCGTCAACGCCGCCCACGAGGAAGATCACGCGTTCCTTCAACAAGCGCGAATAGATGTCGTAGGCACGCTCGCCGCGGCTGGTCTGTTCGACCACCATCGGGACCAGATTCAAGGCTTTGGTTTCATTGCTCATGTGGATCGTGCCTCGAATGGTGATTGATGATGCGACCCACAGCGGCCTCCTGAAGTTGCATGACCGCCGGGAGTTGCATCACTGCGGACCGGCTGTCATGAGGACCGGCCGTCATTGCGGACGAATGGCATCCTGGAACGACAGCGTCTGTTCGGTGTGCTGGGCGCGTTCGGCGATCCAGTCGATCACCTGCTCCTCCATCACGCGCGCCTGCAGTCCGTTCATCAACTGGGGATCGTTGCGGTACAACTCAATCACCTGGTCGGGCTCTTCGTAGGTCGAGGCGATCAGGCGCAACGTTTCATTCAGGCGCTTGCCTTCAAGACGCATGTCGTGGCGACGCGCGATCTCGCCGACCAGCAACCCCACTAGCACGCGCTTGCGCGCTGCATCCATGAAGGGGCCGGGCACGGCTTCGATGCGCTGGCCCTGCTGACGCGCCTGCTCGGCGGCGTTGGCGGCCATGGCCCGCGCTTCGTTCTCGACCAGTCGTGGCGGCATTTCGACGTGCGTGTACGCAGCGATGAGCTGCTCGCCGACTTCGCGGCGCAGGCGATTCATCAGCGCGCCTTTCAGCTCGCGCTCGAGGTTGCTGCGTATATCGGTGCGGAATTGTTCGGGATCGCCGCTCTTCACGCCGAAGCTCTTGATGAACAGGCGGTCGATCTCGGGCAGCACGGGCTCCGATACATGCACAGCATGCACATGCACCTCCGCGGATTTTCCGGCCAGCTGCGGCACCGGCCAATCCGCTGGAAACTCGACCGTAAGGTTCCTTTCCTCGCCACCGGTCATGCCGGCAAGTCCGGCCTCGATCGGGGCGAACATCATCCCCGAGCCGATTACCGTACTGCCCTTCTCGACGCCTTCGGCGGGGAAGCGCTGGCCATCGACCTCGGAATGCATTTCCATTTCGACCAGGTCGCCTTCCTTCGCGCCGCTCTCCACCGGATTCCACGTGCGGCGCTGGGTGCGCAGGTTCTCAACCATGCGGTCGATGTCGGCATCTTCCACCTCGGCGGCGTGGCGGATGACGTTGAGCGTCTCGACGTCGATCTCGCCGAAGTCCGGCACTACCTCGAACGTCGCGACGTAGGCCAGTTCGCCTTCGCCAGCCGCTTCGGTGCTGGGCACGATCTGCGGATTGCCGGCGATGCGGAACGTCTGCTCACGGATTGCGTTGTCGAAGCCCTCGCGCAGCAAGCCGTCGAGGATTTCCGCGCGGACCTGCTCGCCGTAGCGCTGTTCGATGACCTTGGTGGGCACCTTGCCCGGCCGGAAGCCCTTGATGCGCGCGCCGCGCGCGATTTCGCGCAGGCGGCCACCGACCTGGGAATCCAGGCTTTGTGCCGGGAGGCGGAAGGTCAGGCGGCGCTCGAGGTCGCCGATGGATTCAACCGAGACTTGCATGTGGACTCCTGCATCCGCGGCTGTCACGCCACGGCTTGAAATTTGGATGTTGGGCCTGGGCAATCAACGCCGCTGTCGGGCATCGCGGATCAGGCCAAAATGACTGGGTAGTTTGGCTGATTTGGGCGCAGGCCGCCATACGCTGGTGGGGGGTCTCCGCAGGCGGAGAGGCGCAAACAACAGTACCTCTGGTCGGTTCTTCCCACGCGCGAAGGCGCGTTGGGTTTCCGCCTCGGTTTTATTCACGGTGCGGCTTGGTGCGAAAGGGGGGACTCGAACCCCCACGCCTTGCGGCGTCAGAACCTAAATCTGGTGCGTCTACCAATTCCGCCACTTTCGCAATGCGTGCCGCTACCGCCCGTACGTATGCGTATCCCTTGGTCCGTCATTTCCAAAGGCGGGAATGACGGGCAAAAAATACCTTAGCCGATTCAATAGTGGATTTCCTTCGATCCAAAAAAAACGCCTGGCAACCAGGCGCATCGAAGATGGTGGGCTGTGAAGGATTCGAACCTTCGACCTATTGATTAAGAGTCAACTGCTCTACCAACTGAGCTAACAGCCCGTGCAACAAAGTTTAACAAACTGGGGTGGAAGACGGGATTTGAACCCGCGACCCCCGGAATCACAATCCGGTGCTCTAACCAACTGAGCTACATCCACCATTGAAGCTGTGCAGGATAACAACCTTGCCTGTTTCCGCGCGGCAACTTGTCTGATCCTTTTTCTTTTTGAGGTCACTCGGACTCAAAAAGCCCTTGATTCATTTCATCGCGCGTGGCGACGCGTTTTTCAATTCCGCGACTCACGGTCTCGTCTGGCGCGCCCGACAGGACTCGAACCTGTAACCGCCGGCTTAGAAGGCCGGTGCTCTATCCGGTTGAGCTACGGGCGCCCGGGCCGGATTGTCGCATCGAACTTCACTCTTGGTACTTCCGGCCGGACACTTCGATCCGGCACCCGAATGGTCGGGGAGACAGGATTCGAACCTGCGACTTCCTGCTCCCAAAGCAGGCGCTCTACCAAGCTGAGCTACACCCCGGATGACGGGTCCAATGTTGCTTCCTGGCGCGCCAACGCCGCGAAAGGGTGGCTATTCTCGGAAGCGCGCGCACTTGTGTCAAACCGGATCGGACCAACATACGAACTGATCGATGCGTTGTATGCTCTTAACAACCCGGCCATCACGTGCCGGAATGACGCCAAAGGGGCCTTCAAATGATGCGCAGTGGCAATCCCGCACTGAAAGATTCGACCTTCCTGGACTTGGGCAGCGGCACGGTCGTCGCCAACCGCGACGGGGCGATGACGCTCAACGGCACGGTCAACAAGACCGCGATGCTGCTGGTGATCACTCTGGTTGGCGCGCTTTACACCTGGAACATGTTCTACGAGGCCGTTGCGAGCGGCACCGAAGCCAACCTGATGCCCTGGATACTGGGCGGCGCCATCGGCGGGTTCGTCGTCGCGCTGGTCACGATCTTCAAGAAGACCTGGTCGCCCGTCACCGCGCCGCTGTATGCGGTCTTGGAAGGGCTGTTCATTGGTGCCGTATCGGCGATGTTCGAGATGCGCTTCCCCGGCATCGTGATCCAGGCCGTGGGTCTCACATTCGGCACGCTGGCCGCGTTGCTGCTTGCCTACCGCAGCGGCCTGATCAAGGTGACCGAGAACTTCAAGCTGGGCGTGGTCGCCGCCACCGGCGGCATTGCGCTGCTCTACCTCGTCAGCATCGTGATGGGCTTCTTCGGCAAGTCGATCCCGTTCATCCACGAAAGCAGCTGGATCGGCATCGCATTTTCCGGTTTCGTCGTGGTGATTGCCGCGTTGAACCTGGTGCTGGATTTCGACTTCATCGAAAACGGCGTCGAGCAGGGCGCGCCAAAATACATGGAATGGTTCGCGGCGTTCGGGCTGCTGGTCACGCTGGTGTGGCTGTACCTGGAAATGCTGCGACTGCTGAGCAAGTTGCAATCGCGCAATTGATGTAGCGGGTGCGTTGCAGCGGGGTAGCTCCACTCGCGAGGTGCAATCATGCGCGGATGCGCAACTACCGCAACAAAAAAGGCGCCGCGGCGTCTTTTTTGTTGAATGGCGCGACCGATTCCGTCACCTCAATGCTGCTGCACACCTAGCCATTGCGACCAGTACGCGGAATGCCGACTGGGGGCTGATCGCCCAAGACCAGAGCACGGATCGCTGACTCGACGGCACACGCGCGCATCGCCGCACAGCAAGTCCCGACACCCGGGATGCAGCGCGCAAGGCGGACTGTATTCCAGCCGGCGTGCCGGCATGCGTACTGCCGCTGGAAGCACCCGGACTGTTAAAGGAGCTCCGTTTGGGGGGAATCAGGGGGGGCGAGCCGTTCATCGGAATCGGATCCACGAATTCGTCGATGTCGCGGACCTGCAGCGCGCCGACATCCAGCCTGTCAACGACCGGTTTGCGAAAATCCTCCTGGCCCGGGTCGAGCTTCGCGCGCAGGGGCGGATCGTATAACGGCACCAGCAGCGGCGATGGAAACGGGAATGCAGGCGCCGTCGGCGGTGTCTGGTTGGCCGCGCGTGCCAGCGGGCTGATCGCCAGCGGTCGCAGCATGCGTTGAGCGATGTTGGCAAGCACAGGGTCAGCGCCTGAATACACACTGGTCCATTCGATCG
Source organism: Pseudomonadota bacterium (assembly GCA_030856725.1). Lineage (GTDB taxonomy): Bacteria > Pseudomonadota > Gammaproteobacteria > Xanthomonadales > Xanthomonadaceae > JALYOU01. Next base: position 2,222 of record JALYOU010000335.1, on the reverse strand, counting down.
GCACCGCCGAGGAACCGGTCTCGACCCAGTTGCTGCTCCCATACACCTTGCGTCCGTTGACCCAAGGCTCGAGGCCGAATGGCGCGCAGAAGGGAGTTGCGGGGTCGGTGACTTCCTCGACGATCATCGGCGCGCCGCTGGTGGTCTGGTACAGCACGTTGTTGTGCATTTCCAGGCTTTCCACGCCCAGCAGCACACGTACGCCCACAGCCAGACCTGGGCGGTCGAACACGATTGTGTTGTTGACCAGTCGCACCCGCCCCTGGCTGCGCCCGTCGAGATCGCCACCGGCGCGGATCGCATCCCGCCATGTGGACGTATGCACGATGACATTGCCGACGAAGTCCGTGTCCTCGCGGCGCAGATCCGGCGTCCAGCCAGACTTCTGGGTATGGCAGTCCGGGCCGACGAATTCGACTTCCTCGTTGGTCGAGCGCTCGAACCAGTTGTAGTAGATCTCACTGCGCTGGTGGCGCGTGCGCATCAGGATGCCGCCATTGCCGTCGTGCACATAGTTGAAGCGCATGCGGAAAACGGTGTCGGGGTAAGCGACCTCATCCGACTGGATGTACATCGAATGGCGCGACGTACCGGAGCCGGAGCGATAGACCTCGTTGAACTCGAAGGTCAGCGCGCCGGAGTTCTGGTCGGCGGCGAGTACGCCGTGCGAGGGGCAATCGTGGATGACGTTGTCGCGCACGGTCAGATCGTGCGATTCGCTGAACACGCAGGTGAAGGTTCCGCCGGTGATTTCGAAACCCTCGAACACGACATGGTTCTACTGCTGGAATTTGATTGTGTTGGTGCCGCCCTGAGCACTGGGCGCGAGGCGCCGCCAGCGCGACGCCAACGTATGGTCACCGGATTGCCCGGCACCCCGCTGTCGTCGCTGCCAACGACGATGCCTCCGCTGTAGGTCGCGTTGCCGTCGACTTCAACAATGTCGCCCAGCGCCAGGTTCAGGCTGTTGAACAGGTGCTGAGCTGGCTGTACTGACGACCAGTAGGCCCGACGGTATAGGTCGCGGAGAATGCACTGGCAGGTGCCAGCAGCAGGCAGGAACAACCAGGCTCGAATACCGCACGCTTGATGAGAACACATCGAACTCCGGAGGCATGCCGCAAGGAAAGCCGGCCGCCCACCGGTGTCGATCGCAGCCTACTACGTGCCGTCGGATGCGGCCGCGCCACCCGTCAGGCAACGCGGCTGGCGATCGCCTTGGCAAACGACATGGTGTTGCCGGTACCACCGAGGTCGGGCGTCAGCGAATCTTTTGCTTCCAGCGTGGCGACGATGGCTTCGCGAAGCTTGATGGCGTTTTGTGGCTGGCCGATGTGGTCGAGCATCTGGCCAGCCGCCAGCAACAGCGCGCAGGGGTTGGCGAGCCCCTTGCCGGCGATGTCCGGTGCGGTGCCGTGCACAGCCTCGAAGATGGCGGCATCGATACCGATGTTGGCGCCAGGCGCCAAGCCCAGACCGCCGACGAGACCGGCGCACAGGTCGGAGATGATGTCGCCGAAGAGATTGGTGGTGACGATGATGTCGAACTGTTCCGGCTTCATCACCAGCTGCATGCAGCAGTTGTCGACGATCAGTTCATTGCATTCGATCTCGGGATATTTGGCGGCGACTTCGCGCGCGACTTTCAGGAACAGGCCCGATGTCGACTTGAGGATGTTGGCCTTGTGCGCGACCGTGACTTTCTTGCGGCCGGTGGCGCGCGCCAGATCGAAGGCGTAGCGCACGATGCGTTCGGAGCCGCGGCGGGTGACTTTCTGCATCAGCAAGGCAGTCTCGCCGTCTTCCGACAAGGACTGGCCTTCGCCGATGTATGCGCCTTCGGTGTTCTCGCGCACCGTGATGAGATCCACGCCGGTGGGGAAACGCGACTTGGTGTTCGGGAAACTCTTGGCGGGACGCACGTTGGCGTAGAGGTCGAAGCGTTTGCGCAACTCGACGTTGATGGAACTGAAGCCTTCGCCGATCGGCGTGGTCAGCGGGCTTTTGAGCGCGATGCGGTTCTTGCGGATCGAATCCATGGTCGCGGCGGGCAACAGTTCACCGTGCTTTTCCAGCGCTACCAGGCCGGCGTCGGCTTCTTCGTACTGCAGGCCAAGCTTCATGGTGTCGAGGACGTACAGCGCGGCCTCCATGATTTCCGGGCCGATGCCATCGCCGCGGATCACGGTGATTGTCTGGGTCATTTTCAGAAGTTCCAAGCG
>JALYOU010000334.1 GCA_030856725.1 Pseudomonadota bacterium | reverse complement strand
GCGCGATGCATCTCGCCGAGGTCGTCGAAGGCATTGGCCTTGAAGCGCTGATCGTCCGTTTCTTTGGCGATTCTCGCGTGGCTTACCTGCATGTGCACAACGCGCGTCGCGGTTGCTATGCGTGTCGCGTGGAGCGCGGCTAGAAAGATTGCCCGCGCAACATAGGTGGGCGCTTCTTGGGCACGCTTCCTGTGCCCGCCGCCATACACGCAAGGCTGGTGGGCACGCAGAGCCTTCCCACCTACGAATGCTTCGCGTTGTCGCCCAGGATGATTCGTGCACTGCGCTGGTAGCTCCAGTACGAGCGCGCCCAGTCGATCAGCACCACCATGCGGTTGCGGAAACCGATCAGGAAGAAGATGTGCGCGGCCAGCCAGAACGCCCACGCCGGAAAACCGCTGAAGCGGAGGCCATGCAGATCGACGATCGCGGCGCTGCGGCCGATGGTCGCGAGGTTGCCGAAATCACGATAGCGGAACGGCCGGGTCGGCGCGCCGGCAAGCTGCGTCCGGATCATCTGCGCGATGTGTTTGCCCATCTGCTTGGCGGCAGGCGCGACACCGGGCACGAGTTTGCCGTTCGCCTGTCGCGTCGCAGCCAGATCCCCTGCGACGAAAATATGTGGCTGTCCCGGCACGCTCAGATCGGATTCCACGAGCACGCGTCCGACGCGATCAAGCGGCACGGCCAACGATTGGGCCAAGGGCGATGCAGCAACCCCCGCGGCCCACAGCACTGTGCGCGCCGCGACCGCTTCGTCGCCGAAGCGGATGCCGTCGGCATCGATGTGTGTCACCGGCGAGCCGGTACGTACCTCGACGCCGATTCTTTCGAGCTGCCTGCGCGCCTTCTCCGACAGCACCTCGGGAAATGCGGACAAGATGCGCGGACCTCCCTCGATCAACAGCACGCGCGCCTCGCGCGGATCGATGCGGCGGAATTCGTTGTGCAAGGTATGCCGTGCGATTTCCGCGAGTGTGCCGGCCAACTCCGCGCCGGTGGGTCCGCCGCCAACGATTGCGAACGTGAGATATGCGCGTCGCGTGTCCGGATCGGATTCGGCTTCCGCGTGCTCGAACGCGGACAGTATGCGGCGGCGGATCGACAGCGCATCATCGAGCGTCTTCAAACCTGGTGCATGCACGGCCCAGTCGTCCTGGCCGAAATACGCATGCGCCGCGCCGGTGGCCAGCAGCAGGGTATCGAACCCGATCGTGTCGCCATCGCACAGGACGACGCGCCGGTTCGCGGGATCGATGCTGAGGGCTTCCGCCATCAGCACGGTGACGTTCGCCTGACGACGCAGGATGTGCCGCAACGGCGCGGCGATGTCAGGCGCGGACAAGCCGGCCGTGGCGACCTGATACAACAAGGGTTGGAACAGATGATGGTTGCCGCGATCGAGCAAGGTGATCCGGATCCGTGCCGATGCCAGAGCGCGCGCTGCCCACAAGCCTGCGAAGCCGCCCCCAACGATGACGACATGCGGCATTGAGTCCATCAGGCTCTTCTCTTCGGCTTGGCGAACGTCATCCCTGAGCGTCGCGCGGTGCGTGCAGGCTGCACGCTGCGTTTCGCAGGGTCACGCTTGAAGTTCAATACAGATCCATCGGATCGACGTCCAGCGACCAGCGCACCTTGCGCGCCTCGGGCAATTCGTAAATTTGCGGCAAGGCCGCGTCAAGCGCGTTGTGCAAGCTGCGTCGATTGCTGGATGTCAGGATCAGTTGCGCGCGGTACATGCCGGCGCGTTTGGGCATGGGCGCGGGCACGGGGCCGTTGAGTTGCAGTTGCGGTTCTGCTGGCGGGGACGATGTGTCCGGTGCACGCGGCGCAGCTGCTTCCAAAGGCGTTGCGTCGTGAAAGATGCGCTTGGCTGCATGCAGGAACGTCATCGGCAATTCGGCGTGTTTCGCTTCGGCACGCAACAGCGCCATGTACGCGAACGGGGGGAAACCTGCGGCTTCGCGCTGCGCGAGTTCTGCATCGGCAAAGGCGTGGTAGCCGCCTTGGATCAAGGTCTGCAGCAGCGGGTGCCCGGGATGATGCGTCTGCAGCCACACCGTGCCCGGTTTTTGCGCGCGACCGGCGCGGCCGGCGACCTGGATCAGCAGCTGCGCAAGTTTTTCGCCGGCGCGGAAATCGGAGGAGAACAAGCCTTCGTCGATGCCGACCACAGCGACCAGCGTGAGGTTCGGCAGGTCATGGCCCTTGGCCAGCATCTGCGTGCCGACCAGGATGCCGGGCTGCGCGCCAAGGGTGTCGAAATGCTTTTCGAGTGCGTCCTTGCGCCGCGTGCTGCCACGGTCGATACGGATCACCGGCACGTCGGCGAACTGTTCGACGAGCATTTCCTCGATGCGTTCGGTGCCGGCGCCTTGCGGTAGCAATGCGAGACTCGCGCAATCCGGGCATGACAACGGCACCTGTTGCCGCGCACCGCAGTGATGGCACTGCAGCCGCCGTCCACCGCCGTGCACGGTCATGGACGCGCTGCTGGATGGCGTGCCGCAGCGCTTGCATTGCGCGCTCCAGCCGCAGTCGTGGCAGAGCAGCACGGGGGCGTAGCCGCG